>JAIDJJ010000068.1 GCA_029052265.1 Muribaculaceae bacterium | reverse complement strand
ATATTAGGTGGAGAGACATCTGATAAGTACCTTTTCATACGCATTAACATTAGGGTTCTGAACTCAAACGCAAATTTAATATTTTTTTGCAATTTATATATTATTTCAAAAAAATTATAATTTTTATAAGCAAAAAGAGGAGACCGAAGTCTCCTCTTGATTAACCTATTTATAATCCGAATTAGTTCTGAAGAACGAATCCGGAAGCCGGATTCAGGGTTACAGTCACCTTTTCAGGATTCTTTACTGTGATTTCTGTCTTCACAGGCTCCCCTTTCTTGTCATCGTTGATCATCTGCAGCTTTGTACCTTTCTCAAACATCGGCAAAGAAAGATCAAGTTTCACGGGTTTTTCAAGATTGCTGACACCTGAAACATACCATGTGTCGCCATGCCGGCGAGCCACAACTGCATACTGACCGGGATATCCGGCAATATATTTAGTATCATCCCATGTTGTCGGGACATTCTTCATGAAATCCAATGCTACGGCGGGAGCGTCAGTAAGATTGTTGGGAGCCAACGCAAAGTTCTGCACCGGATTCTGGAACAACACGGCTACGGCAAGCTGGAATGCATCGCTTGTGCGCCGCACATTTCCACCGTCATTACCCTTGTTCATTCTTTTATTGAGGAAAGAGCCGCCATATTCCATGATTGCCACGGAATTGCGGATAAACGGATGAAGAGTTGCATGCAGAGCCTCCTTGTCACAGAACTTCTGGTCGAATATCATGTTTTCCGAAGCAAGCACCGCCTCTGACCCTACGAAATTGGGATACATCCTCTCCCATCCTCTCGGAAGCGTACAACCATGAAATACGACATCAATTCCATAGTCGGCGGCATCGCTCAAGATATCCTCATACAGACGCATCGTCTCCTGCTTGTCGCCACCGAAGAAATCAACCTTTATGGCATCCACACCGTTATCACGCATCCATTTCATCCATTTCTTTCTTTCGATAGGACGATCCATCCTGTTGACCGGACCTTGCTCGATGTCGTTCCAATGGCCGGACGACGAATACCACAGAATCGGGTTCACCCCTTTAGAGTGAGCATACTTGATAAGCTCCTCCATCCTCTTTTCCCCGATATTGTTATCCCACCAGTTGTCGATCAAGACATTGTCATAACCCATTTCAGACGCGAAATCAATATATGTTTTCTGATCGTCATAGTTTATACTTCCGTCTTGCCAGAGAATCCAGCTCCATGTCCCTTTTGCCGCACGTGCCGGACGGGATGTGGCATATTTAGGCTCCACAAGATCCCAGGGAAGAGTTGTCTCCACTATAGGGGCAAGATTGTCGGCTATCGCCATCACTCTCCAGGGAGTGCCTCCCGGCAACGCCACACCCGGAGCAGCACTGCCGTTACCGTTGTTTTCCTCCTCCATAGGGAACGCTATCGTGTATCGTCCGTTTTCAAAATCGCTAAGATGAGAACCACAATAATATCCGTCAACCCCGGTTTCTGTCAAAAGAGCCCACACCCCGTCAGGAGTCTTGAATAATGCGGGGAAAGTATAACCTCTTCCATATTCCGACTTTTGATCCATGGGGGCATCTACCACATAATACTCTTCATAGCTCGGCTTAGTTCGCTTCCATCCTATCATCGGATCAGACTGGGAAGTAAGGAATGTGGTTGTCCCGTCAGGAAAGCTGAATGAACTTTTCTCCTCCTTCACCACCATCGACCCTTTACCGTTCTGTCTGGGCACCCGATACCTGAATGCAACCCCGTCATCAGCAACATGCCATTCCATTGCCATTCGTCTGCCTCCGTCACCTTCATATCCGATCACAGCTTTGGTGGCAGATACCTCGACATGACTTTTCTTGATCTTGTCTTGAGTGTACTCACGCAGAATCCTGTCAGTCTTAACCTCCTTTTCATTCATCCCCTTTGAAAAGTCGGCAAAATCAGTCACAAGCCCCACCGGTGCCTTATCAACAACAGTCTTACCTTCATATATGACTGAATATACCGGTTGTCCGCCATCTGCTATCGAAGTTATGACCTTCAACTTTCCGGACGGGCTTTCAACGACAGCTCCATGCGAACAGAGAGCAGAAAACAAAAATGTTGAAAATAATATTTTATAGCGTTTCATGATTAGAAATTTTTCACAAATATAACACAAATTTATCGAACGCTCCGGCAGAATATGAACTTTGCAATAAAACCTACCACAAATGAAAGATATGATACAATATTCTCCTCATCAAGACAGGAAACCGGGTGAAATATAAAACCGGTTTCCTGTCAGGATATGACCTCACCACATTTCTACAGAATAAAAAACCGAAGCCTGTGGCTTTACTTTTTCATTTTCGCTTTAAAAATTTGATAGAAGCCAAGAGGCGAAATAAAAAAATGCCGTTTTTCCACATAAACAGACATAACAGCAGATTTATGTCACCCAAAAAGAAAATAACCTTGTCATTAAGTCAATCCCAAAATTATGATACGATTTCGACAAATCAAAATTTTTCAATATGTTCTTTAAC
>JAIDJJ010000679.1 GCA_029052265.1 Muribaculaceae bacterium | reverse complement strand
GATTTATGTGAAACGTATTATGGAACTGGTCGGATATGATCCGGATGCCGCGCAAAGAGTTTGGGAAACAGTAATAACCATTGAGACTGAGTTTGCAAAAAACAAAATGACCCGGGAGCAACGACGGAACCCGCAATTAAGATACAACCTCAAGTCAATGGACGAGATCCGCAAAGAATACAATAATATAGATTGGGACAAATATTTCAATGACCTTGGTGTATGTGTTCTTACAGAAGCCAACGTCGCATCTCCGGCTTTCTTGGGTTTCATTAATTCTTATATCCCTACCCTTTCTCCACAGCAAATCAAAGATTACCTTGTATTCGAAGTGGTATCTGATTCCTCCGGAGTGCTCAGTGATGATTTTCAGGATGCAAATTTTGAAATGTATGGGAAAGTCATGAGTGGTAAAGAGGAACAGGAAGCCCGGTGGAAAAGAGCGATGACAATACCCAACTCCATGCTGGGAGAAGCTGTAGGAGAACTTTATGTCTGCAAATATTTTCCAAACGAGAACAAGAAATATATGAAATGCCTTGTAGAAAATCTGAGAAAAGCCTTGGCGAAACATATTGGCAATCTTTCATGGATGTCTGATTCCACAAAAAAGAAAGCTCTTGAAAAGCTCGCCACTTTTACCGTCAAAATAGGCTATCCTGACAAATGGAAGGATTATTCTGAAATTGAGATTGATCCATCTAAGAGTTATCTTGAAAATGTCTACAAGGCCTCTGTATGGTATACACAAGACAATTACAAAAAGTTGCACAAGCCTGTAGACAAGGACGAATGGCATATGACTCCCCAGACTGTCAATGCTTACTACAATCCCACTACCAATGAGATTTGTTTACCTGCAGGAATCCTGCAGGCTCCATACTTTGACCTCTCGGCTGACGATGCCCAGAATTATGGAGCTATCGGAGTTGTAATCGGTCATGAAATGACACATGGATTTGATGACCAGGGGCGGCAGTTTGACAAAGACGGAAATTTGAAAGACTGGTGGCTGCCTGAAGATGCGGACCGCTTCACAGCTCTCGCCGACGCTCTCGCTGATCAGTTTGATCAAGTAGAGGTCGCTCCAGGGGTCCATGCCAATGGTAAGTTCACTCTTGGTGAGAATATCGCAGACCAAGGCGGACTCAGAGTGGCGCTCACTGCATATCTTGATTCTATGGAAGGTAAAGAGATGCAGGATATCGACGGTTTCTCTCCATTACAACGGTTTTATCTCGCATATGCCAACGTTTGGGCAGGCAACATCCGACCGGAAGAAATCCTGTCACGTACGAAAACCGATCCTCACTCTCTGGGACAGAACCGTGTCAATGTTACATTGCGCAACATTGATCCATTCTTCAAAGCGTTTGATATTAAAGATGGTGACAGAATGTTTCGTCCCGAATCTGAAAGAGTTATAATTTGGTAAAAATTTTCTTCTCCGGATCATACGCTTATGTATGATCCGGGAATATAAAAACCACAAACTATGTATGGATTAATTGGAAACCCTCTCGGGCATTCTTTTTCTGCTGATTTTTTCAATAAAAAATTTCAAGACGAAGGCATCGACGAAACCTATAGGCTTTTTCCGATTCCTGAAATATCTGATATCGAAAATTTAATAGGAAACAATCTGGACCTAAAAGGATTCAATGTAACAATTCCCTATAAGCAACAGATTATCCCTTATCTGAATGCACTGTCTGATGAAGCAAGAGAGATCGGTGCTGTCAATGTTGTAAAAATCGACCGATACAATAACAAAGTTATTCTTACAGGTCATAACTCTGACGTCATAGGATTCAGAGAAACCATTGCACCCATGATTAAGCCCCACATGAAAAAAGCTTTGGTTCTTGGAACAGGAGGCGCATCAAAAGCGGTGATACACGCATTGAAATCGCTGGGTATTTCAGTAACATCCGTTTCCCGTAAGCGCTCTGAAAATACAATCACCTATAACGACCTTACATCTGCCATTATTGGTGAGAATCATATCATAGTCAATACCACCCCTCTTGGGATGTGGCCAAATATTGATGAATCTCCAGCAATTCCATACATATTTCTCACACCGGATCACCTATGCTATGATCTTGTATACAACCCGGAGATTACTATGTTCATGTCAAAATCGAAAGAAATGGGAGCGATTGTCAAAAACGGGCTTGATATGTTACACGCCCAAGCTTTGGCAGCATGGGAAATATGGCAAGCATGAATATGCCCTTTATTATACCGCTCTCGGCACTCGTGGCAGGTATATTGATTGGAGACTATCTTGATGGTCCTGCATGGGGAATCATCCCGATAGTATTTGCACTGTGCATTTACTTATTCATTCTTCTAAAAAGCAAAACTCCTCTACGGGCTTTCAAACTAAACCCTTTTCATTGGATATGGGTGTTTCTTTTGTTTTCAGGCATTGGATTTTTCACATCTTTCTATCATAAGCCTGAATCTCTTGCCCAGGCTGAACTTGATTCAATTATAGGCGCAGAAGGGGAAGTAATCGAATCTACACCTTATGCAAAAGGTGACCGATTGAAAGTCCGGATAATCAATC
>JAIDJJ010000678.1 GCA_029052265.1 Muribaculaceae bacterium | reverse complement strand
TATGCAGACGGAGAGAGTCATTCGGATGGAGAACAGAGCGTGATACCGGTTTTGCCGTCGTCTGCCCCCGTTATCGAATCTACACATTTTTATATAGGAATTGATAAACATAATTTCAGCCGGAAGTTGCCAAAATTTAATAAAGATGCCAATCTGACATTAAAATATTGCGACAATCCGATATGGGAATGTGTTTTGGCTCTTCCTGCTATTTCCACTCCCGATTCGAAGAATGTCCTATCTTTAATGAAAGCGTTATATGCCAATTCAATAGCATCTGATATAGTCGCTAAATATCCGGAGATCAAGAGTGGGATTCAGAAGGTTTTGTCATCTGATGAAGAGAGTGCGCGGAACGTGCTCAAATCAAATCTTGAAAAAGATGCGAATATTAAAACCGTTGAACTCAATAACACGCCATGGGTCAACAATGCTTCTTCAGAGACTCTTCGAATGAGACGTCTCAACACACTCCTTGATCCGTCAGGCTCTACCGTTGCTGTCAGGCGTTTGATGGAGGATATTAGAAATCTCCAGAATCCGGATGGAGGTTGGAGCTGGTGTCCGGAAATGCGTTCATCTGCGTTCATATCAAGAAATGTTCTTCTTCGTTTCGGTATGATGAAGAAAAGTGGAGTTCTTCCTTCAGGAATCGTACCGATGATAAAGAAAGGGATTGCATATTGTGACAAGGACGCATACGATAATTATGTGAAGTCTGATCATCAATTCTCTACCTCAGATATGCTTTCATATCTATATGTCCGCAGTTTTTTTGACGCTGGCAACGGGTCTTCCGGATTTGCAGGATTAAAGAAAAAGGCTCTTGAAAAAATCTCAAAAGAATGGGAGCATTTTTCCATATATGAAAAATCTATTGCGGCGATACTCCTGTCAAGAAGCAAGGGATATGAGAGAGAGGCGGGAGTCATTTTAGAATCTCTTAACCAGTTCGCTTCGAAGAGTGAAAGCAAGGGTTGGTGGTTTGATAATCTTTCCTCCGGATATAACGGATGGTCAAAGCTCTCAACGACGGCTGCAGCTCTTGAAGCCTATGCGGAAATTGAACCGATGGCTCCGGCAGTAGATGGCTTGAGACAATGGCTTGTATTGCAGAAAGAGACTGAAGATTGGGGCGCAAATGCCAATACTGCAGAGGTTGTTCAGGCAATTCTTTCAAGTGGTTTGCAATGGACATGTTCAAATGAACCTCCTGTCATAACTCTTGGAGATAAGCGGTTGTCATTGCCGGAAGGAGAGTTGTTGACCGGATTAATTACCATGTCAATTGATTCAAAGCTTGCTTCAGGTAAGGAATTAAAAATTGGAAAATCTTCGTCAGGTCCTGCATGGGGAGGTGTTGTAAGTCAGTTTGTCGAACCGATTAAGGAAGTTAAGCCGGAAAAATGTGAGAACTTGAAACTTGAAAAGAAACTTCTTGTGATAACAGACACTCCGGCTGGAGAGGTGGTGTCGGAAGGAAGATTCAAAGTGGGGGACAAGATTCGCGTCACATTGACATTGACATGTGAGAAAGATATGAATTACGTCGCTCTCATTGATGAAAGGGGAGCCTGTCTTGAACCTGTAGACCAGATTTCGGGATATACAATGAAAGATGGTCTGGGGATGTATAGGGAAGTGCAGGATTCCAAGACATCGTTCTTTATCGATTTCTTGCCGAAAGGCGTGAATGTCATAACTTATGACTGCTATGCAGACAGGGAGGGCGAGTATGCAATAGGAATGGCATCTGTGCAGAGTCAGTATTCTCCATTACAGACAGCACATTCCGGAGGAGCAATCATATCCGTTATGTCTAAGTGATTTGTTGTGGCTTTAAAAAATTGGCATGCAGACGCGTCTGCATGCCAATTTTTTATTTAATATGTGTTACGAGCCCCTCGTTATTCAGTATTACATTTGGAAATATTTCCTCGGCTTCTATTTTGAATTGGGAGTCGTCTTTATATCGAGAAGAATAATGCCCGGTGATAAGAGCCTTTGCTCCGGAATCTCTCGCAACCAATGCGGCTTGTTTAGCAGTGGAATGACCTCGTGGGGCTGCCATTGCTTTATGCTCCTCAAGATATGTGGTCTCATGAAAAAGCAGATCGGCAGGTCCTATCTTTTCCGCAAGATTTGTCATATATGCGGTGTCGCTTATATGTGCATAAGATAGAGCCGGAGAGGGTGGGGTGGTCAATAATTTGTTTGGGATAACTGTTCCGTCAGGTTTTACATAATCTTCGCCATTCTTTAAACGCTTCATCATTGATACCGGAACTTCGTGAAAACGTGTCATCTCTGACTTGATATGGCGTTCCCCGGGTTTCTCCTCAAAAATGTATCCCACTGTAGGGACTCTGTGATGGAGCGGGACCGTGCGAACAGTGAGAGATTTTGTTTCCAGAATCACTGCCTCTTCCGGTTTGATTATATTAAATCTGATATCAAACGGGGTGTCGCGGCAAAAGTAATTAAAGATTGAAGACAGTTGTTGTTTCCCTTCCTCAAATGTGTGGATTGTAATGTTTCCGCCGGTGCCGTTCAAAGCAAGTGTGCCGATCAGTCCGGGAAGCCCGAATACATGGTCACCATGAAGATGGGTAAGAAAAATATGTTGTAGCCTTCTGAAAGAAAGCCTCTGGCGCATGAATGACAGTTGGGCTCCCTCGCCGCAATCCACCATGAAAAGATTTCCACGGTGGTTGACCACCGTGGAAGAAGGAAGATGTTTCAGCGATGGGCGCGCCGATCCGCATCCCAAGGTGTGTATTGAAAAATTATTCAAAATAAATGTGTTTTAACATCAGATAGTCGTAATGAATTTAAGTTCTTTACGGCATCTTGTTCGCTTATTGATTCAGACATTGTCTATCTGATAGTCTTTTGCCAGACCGCCTGCGCCGGTTTCTTTGTATAGCGACGGCAGGTCGTGTCCGGTTTCTTTCATCACTTGAATAAGTTTGTCGAAACTTACCCTGTGTCTTCCGTCGGAGAAGGTAGAGTAGATGTTGGCGTCAAGGGCACGGGCTGCAGCATACGCGTTTCTTTCTATGCATGGTATCTGTACAAGTCCGCATACCGGATCGCATGTCATGCCGAGGTGATGTTCGAGCCCCATTTCGGCTGCATATTCTATTTGTGCGGGAGACCCTCCGAACAGCTGGCATGCCGCGCCAGCCGCCATTGCACAGGCAACTCCCACTTCACCCTGGCATCCGACATCGGCGCCTGAAATACTTGCGTTATGTTTTACCACATTGCCAATCAGTGCTGCAGTAGCAAGGGCGTGCCTTATTTCCATGTCAGAGAAATTGCGGCTTTTCCATAAATGATATAAGACGGCAGGAACCACACCACAGCTTCCGCATGTGGGTGCTGTGACGATAATGCCTCCGGAAGCGTTTTCTTCACTCACTGCAAGAGCATAAGAAAAAACAAGACCACGCGAGCGAAGATTGTCACGATAGCCTTCTGCCCTCATATAATATGCGCGTGCTTTCCGTCGCAGGTTCAGAGGCCCGGGGAGCCTGCCGTCGGTAGAAAGGCCCTTTTCGACAGCGGCTTTCATTGTAGCCCATACCTGATCCAGAAAGGTGTTTATATCCTTCCCTTCGCATTGCTCCACATATTCCCAGTAACTTCTTCCGCTGCGGTCGCAATAATCCATGATCTCAGTCATGGTATTATTGTTGTATATTTCGGATCAGCATTCATGCGCAAGC
>JAIDJJ010000677.1 GCA_029052265.1 Muribaculaceae bacterium | reverse complement strand
ACACAAGACCTGTTGTATAAAAGATTATAATGTATTAAATTTGCAAAAAAGTCATTAATATCTCTGAAAAGAGATACAAGTCCCATCCAACCTAAACCAATTGACATCATGAAATTGACACACAACTTATTGTTTGGTGCCGCAGTTGCCTCCTTGCTTGTAGCATGTGGCGAGAAAACCACCCAGTCTCCCCTAATCGAGACTGAGATTCCTGAACGTCCCGCCGGACAGACAGACATGATCGGATTCGCAGCTGAGCCCCTCGACACTGTACGCGTAGGCTTCATCGGTCTCGGCATGAGAGGTCCGGATGCTGTTGAACGCTTCACCTACATCCCCGGCGCAAAGATTGTAGCTCTTTGCGATATTGACTCGGCTAAAGTAGAAGAGACTCAAAAAATGCTTGACTCAAGAGGTGTGGCAAGAGCCGCCGGATATTATGGCAGCGAAGATGCCTGGAAACAACTCGCCGAACGAGATGACATCGACCTTATATATATCGTCACGGATTGGAAGACTCATGCCCCCATGGGAATATATGCCATGGAAAACGGCAAACATGTGGCGATCGAAGTGCCTGCCGCTACTTCTCTCGATGAAATATGGGATCTTGTCAACACATCTGAAAAGACTCGCAAACAC
The DNA here is from genome assembly GCA_029052265.1 of Muribaculaceae bacterium. Classification (GTDB taxonomy): domain Bacteria; phylum Bacteroidota; class Bacteroidia; order Bacteroidales; family Muribaculaceae; genus Lepagella. The sequence continues at coordinate 1,658 of JAIDJJ010000677.1, read as the reverse complement.
TGTATGATGCTGGAAAACTGCGTCTACGACTTTTTTGAGCTCAACACTCTGAATATGGCTCAAAACGGTCTTTTCGGAGAAATTCTTCATACCGAAGGCAGCTATATTCACAATCTTAAAGAATTTTGGGGTGAATACTGGAACAACTGGAGATTGGATTTCAACCGTGAATACCGTGGCGACGTATATCCCACGCATGGATTAGGTCCGGCTTGCCAGCTTCTTGACATACACAGAGGTGACAAAATCAACACTCTTGTTGCCATGGATACCAAAGCTGTCACAGGTCCTGCCATCATAAAGGAAAATACAGGCGAAGAGCCTGAGTATTTCGCAAACGGCGACCATACAATGACCATGATGCGCACTGAAAACGGCAAAACCATACATATCCAGCATGACGTGATGAACCCGCGCCCATACTCCCGTATGTACCAGCTTACCGGCACAAAAGGATTTGCCAACAAATACCCACGCGCAGGATATGCTTTCGAACCTGAACAGATGGACTCTACCGTTGTGCCCGATCATGAAAACCTTTCGGCACATTCTTGGATCTCTGACGAACAGCAACAAGCGCTTACAGAGAAATATACACATCCTATAATTTTGGAAGTGGGCAATCTTGCAAAGGAAGTAGGTGGACATGGCGGAATGGACTTCATCATGGATTACCGTCTTGTATACTGCCTGCGTAACGGTCTGCCGCTTGACATGGATGTATACGACCTCGCAGAATGGAGCGCAATGGGTCCGCTGAGCGCGATTTCTATCGAAAACGGGTCTGCTCCTGTAGTGTTCCCGGACTTTACCCGTGGTGCCTGGAATAAAATCAATGGATACCGCCACGCCTATAAGAAATGAGTACTGATAAAATCAAATAAAAGAGGGAGATAATGGTATTGGTCCATTATCTCCCTCTTTTATTTGTAATTAGTAATTACCAATTGCTAATTACCAATTGCTAATTACTAATTACTCATTGCCAATTGCCTCAGTCTCTCCTGAAAAGGTCGCGCGTATAGACCTTATATTCAACATCGTCAAGGCTCTTGTCATAACGGTTGGCAATAACAGCCTTTGACCGCCGTTTGAAATCTTCAAGATCATTCACCACTTTGCTCCCGAAGAAAGTGCTTCCGTCTTCAAGGGTGGGTTCATATATAATTACAGTCGCCCCTTTTGCCTTTATCCGCTTCATCACCCCCTGGATTGAAGACTGACGGAAATTATCGGAATTTGATTTCATAGTAAGACGATACACTCCGATGACACACTCCTCCTCCGGTATATGTCTGTAAGTATTGTCTTGAGTGTAGCCGTACCACCCTGCCAGCCTTAGAACCTGATCAGCAATAAAATCTTTCCTGGTACGGTTGCTTTCCACTATCGCCGACATCATGTTCTGCGGCACAGAAGCGTAATTGGCAAGCAATTGTTTAGTATCTTTGGGAAGACAGTAACCTCCATAACCGAAAGAGGGATTATTGTAATGGCTGCCTATCCTTGGATCAAGACCGATTCCTTCAATAATCGCCTGCGAGTCAAGTCCTTTTATCTCGGCATATGTATCAAGTTCATTGAAATAGCTTACCCTGAGCGCCAGATAGGTATTTGCAAAAAGTTTTACAGCCTCAGCCTCCTTAAGCCCCATAAAC
>JAIDJJ010000676.1 GCA_029052265.1 Muribaculaceae bacterium | reverse complement strand
TAAAAACATAAACACTTTGAAAAACGGATGTTTCAGCTATTCCGGTCTGACCTCAGTTGAAATACCGGCTTCTGTTGCCACAATCGAATACAACATATTCCTCGGGTGCAGCGGATTGCGAGAAGTGACTGCCCGTCGATCCTCTCCGGCATGGGTCAACTGGTGTGTGTTTGAAGGCACACCAAAGACAAAACTCATAGTGCCTGTAGGTGCTTCTGCCGCTTACAGCAAAAAGGAGTATTGGAACGAATTTAAAGAAATAGTGGAAGAGAATCCGGTGGCTCCGTCTTCTTACAGTGTAATGCTGCAAGACACCCGGGGTGTGAGATTCATACCTTTATCGGAAAGCACTGAAGTGCAACCGGGCGCGCAATATCAATTTAAGATCGAGACGGAAGATTCATATGGTGATGCCACAGTGGAAGTGTATGCCAACAATACCCGTCTCTACGCTGATTCCGAAGGGATATTCAAAGCTACAGTCAACAGCAACACCCTTATACACGTTGATTTCCGCCAGCCTGAGCCAACAGGAGCCGATTCCCCATGGAAAATAACCGCCGCTGCCGGCGGGATAGGACTCGTGACAGACCTGGTAAATGTAGTGGCAGGGAAATCGTTTACAATCCGGGCAAACGCTCTCGCTATACCTTCAGACAATGCCGATGCATTCTATTGCGCCGCTCTGACAGATAAGAACGGAGCGATCAAGGAGCTGATCTCTCCAATAATATACAACAGCATATACAACTATGGCAACCTTCCTTGTAATTTCACATGTCAGGTAAAAGAGACTACTGTACGGGAAGGCAACATGATTCGGATTGTAACTTCAATCGACAAAAAGAAATGGAGCCTTGTCAATGCTGACAACGACACAATCTCTGACCGTATCGACGCTATCGGCAACCGTGTGATCTATCACAACATCAACATGCCCGAGAAAGTGGAGGGTGCCGTCATACAAGGCGGAGCAACCCGTGTGGTGCGAGGGATGCCTTTCTCCCTTAAGGTGACTCCCGTGTCGGTGGATGACCGCATCACAATTGCCGTAAACGGAATAAATCAGGTGTTGGATGCTGCCATAGCGAATCTTTCTGTTCCGGCTGTGGTGGAAGACATGGAAATTTCAATTCAGGTAAATCCGATGGGGTCGGATGCATATCATGTGGTGAATGTTCAGGAAGGGGAACTCGACTCCAAAATAGCCCAGTGTCCCTCCCGTCTGAAGATAATCGGCGTCATGAGATCTGAAGATTTCGATGCCTTGCGCAAACATGCGGCAACCATTGTAGATCTTGACCTCGCGGATGTGACTATAAAAGGTGCCGGCGACCTTGCCAACGCAATACCGTCAAACGCTTTTGCTTCCTCGGCTACAACGCAGACAGCTCTGAAGACTATTATTCTCCCCACCAACCTTGTAAACATTGAGGAGAACGCCTTCTTCCGCTGCACAGCCCTCTCCGAGATCACAATTCCCGAGACTGTAACCTATGTAGGTGCAGGAGCATTCTCAACTTGTTCAGCTCTGAAAAAAATAATTGTCAAGGGTGCAATGCCTCCGGCTACCGGCAACATGACTCCGTTCCCGGAAAATGCTGCACAGGTAACTCTCGAAGTGCCGGAAGGGGCAGAGTCTTATTACGGACAGGCAAGCTTCTGGAACACTCTCGGTCTTACCACATCCGAACCGTTCTACAATATCCAGATCGATCCCGACCGTTCGTTTAACTACAACGAATACTTCACGCTGACAAAGATCCCCAAGATAGAGACAACCATCAATGTTGGGCTTCCGAACAGCACCAAGAGCTCCAATCCCATACGCCGTCCTGGAGTGGCATTCCGTGTGTATGACAATGACAGGGAAGTCACTTACTACAACATAAGCGGGACTTCTTCTTCATATGTCAAATACGGCTACCATGGAGTGTTGTTTGATCCGAGTTATTCTCCCGAATCTGTCAGATATCCTAAAGACCATGTCATCAGCGTGGTGTTCCATTACCCAATCAACTTCAAAATGTCGGGAAATGTCGGCATGGAGTTTGTTGACCTCGACGAAAGCAATGTATGGAAAGACGTATGGATGGAGTTGTTCGTCACCGGTTCTGAGGCGCGTCCGACTCTTTACAAGGAAGGGGTAGACTACAAGTTCAGACTTACATCCGTATCTGAAAACATGACCCCCACCGTAAAGGTTGTAAGCAAGGTCATGACAAAAGTGGGTGCTAACCCCGAATACACCACTACCGAGTCTGTCATTTCGCCCGACGATAACGGGGTGTATACGATCAGCAACCTTCAGGGTGACACTGAAGTTTCGGTTTCCGCCTCTTTGTCTGTGGAAGACGGATCTATACTGTCGAAAGATGAAATCTCTTCTGTAAACGGCGACGATGCAGAAAGCCTGTCGAATATCGCTCTTTCCGGTGAGATCTCGGATAAGGAATTTAAGACTCTTCGCGAAAACTTCAAATCTCTCGAGACTCTTGACCTCTCCGCAATTGAGAACACCGAAATCCCTGCCAACGCTTTCCTCGACATGACTCAGCTGAAAAATGTGGTAATCCCTGAAAACGTCGTTGCGATAGGTGAGGGGGCGTTTGCCGGCTGTTCAAACCTTGACGCCATTACTCTTCCTGCTGTTGAAAGCATCGGGAATGGAGCTTTCGACGGTTGCTCTTCGCTTACAAGCATAACTGTGCTGGGCATATCAGCTCCAAATTCAGACGCAGGAAGCCAGACAAGAGCAGCCGGGAATGCCAGAATTTCTGAAAATTCATTCAGCGGAATAAATCCCAACTGTCTGATCTATCTCCCGGAGAGCTGGACTGAAGATCTGTCCGGACTTGCAAACGTGATCGTGAATAAAGTGGGGGCACGTGTAGCGGCTGGAGACATTAAGATTTCCGGAGAATATCCTTTCGACGCTCCTGCCAGCTTCAGCCTTGCAGACCACAACATATCTCTTTCTGTAAATATCCCCGGAAGCATCGGAAACGTGAACGGTGGATGGAAAGGTCTTATCCTTCCTTTCACACCGGAAACAGTGACTTATGGTGAAGACTTCACTCAGCGCGGCGACAAGACTCTCAATATTCTTTCGTTCGCAAATGAAGCAGACGAGACTTTATCTCCTGTAGAGACTCTCTCTGCCAACACTCCATATCTCGCAAATGTGCACGCTCCCTTTGAAAGCGTCGAGGTCATTTTCTCGGCTAAAGGGAAATCTACGGAAGATTCTGCCGTAGATGATGTGATTTCCACTCCGTCATCCGCAGAATTGAAAGTTCCGGGTGCAGGATTCACTCTTTACGGTTCCTTCAACGGCACAGTCAACGGAAATTCGCCATATCTGATAAACGAATCAGGAAGTGCCCTCTCTGTATCCGATGCCACTTCTGTAGAACCGTTCTCGGTATATGCTTGTGCTGACAACGCATCTGTTCCGTCTGAACTGAAAATCGGCAGCCATCCTCTCTGGGTGTTTGACCCGATGGGTTCCAAAGAATCCGGAGCAAAGCTCTACCGTTCCGACCGCATAGAACTCACCTCACAGACTGCCGGAGCCACTATATACTACACTACCGACGGCTCTGATCCTGCGGCAAGCGAGACCAGACAGGCATATTCCTCACCGCTCTCTATCGGTAATGAACCTGTTTCTCTGCTGGCAATCGCGGAATGCAACGGTTACATGTCTGAGCCGGTATCTCTGGAATATGAGCTCAGAAAGACTGTCATCGACCGTCAGCTTGACGAAGGATGGAACTGGATCTCTCATAATGTTGAAAACGAGATTCCGGTGGCATCCGTAATCAACGACAATGTATCAAGGATACTTTCTCAGACTGAAGAGACAATCCGTGACCCGCAGCTCGGTTTTGTGGGGAATCTTGAAGCTCTGCGTCCGTTAGAGGCTTACAAGGTAATGACCACGGCGGAAGGATCTCAGGCAACAATTAGCGGATTTGCTTTCGATCCCTCTTCAGAGGTGAAATTGAACCAGGGATGGAACTGGATCGGTTGTCCCTCTGAAAGCGAGTCCATGCCGATCGCCGACCTGTTTGCCAACCTTGAAGTAGAGGAAGGTGATATGGTTGTAGGACGCGAAGGATTCTCTCAAGTGGATGCCGAAGGGAAATGGGTAGGCGACCTGACCCAACTTCAGCTCGGCAATGGCTATATGTTCCTCAGCGGATCTGCAAAAGGATTCAAGTATAACACCGTACCTTCTGAAAACAGCCTTCCCGCTCAGCCCACAAGAAGCGAAATGGCTCCCGTATGGATGATGAACAAGGGCGCCTATCCTTCCGTGATGCCTGTGACTTCAGTCCTTGAGACCGGAAACGGCTTGACAGCTGCTGAAGGGGAGTACGAGATAGGGGCATTCTGTGGGGATGAATGCCGCGGTATCGGTGTTATGGTCGACGGACTTGCAATGATAAGCGTATTCGGAAATACAGGTGATCTTATTTCGTTCCGTGTGATGTCAAATGAAACCGGCGATGAATATCTGCTCAGCCAGACAATGACATTTACGGAAAATCCTGTCGGATCATTGAGAGATCCCTACATCCTCTCCACTGTCGGCTCCTCATCTGTAGGTACAGTCAATGCCGGGGAATATAAAATCAGTGTGGAGAACGGATCGCTTGTCATAAGCGGCGACACAAGCTCTATTGATTTTGTTGAGATCTACGATATGGGTGGTGTCAAAGAGCGTGCGGTGTCTGTATCTGACAGCTCTGCCTTAAGCCTTGGCGATCTCCCTGCGGGAATACATGTGATTGTGATATATTCCGGATCACACAGAACCAGCAAGAAAATTGAAATCAAATAAGATTTGTTGCTTCAAAAAACGGGCAGTTCAAAAATGAACTGCCCGTTTTTTTGAACCGCCCGCCACCGGTACTTTTTCTGTCAACAGTATCCGAACCGGTCATGTCATGGATCCTGCCGGCTCTTCCTGTTTTCCAGGAGTCATAAGTTCTCCCACTGCCATCGTGGGAATAATGCCACAATATATGGATGACACTTGTGAATATATTTTTGTTATTGAAAAAATTTTTCAAAAAAATTTATTTTTCTTTGAACCATCTTACATCTGCTGATGTTATAATATCAGAAAATCGTTTCATGATGTTAGGTTAGTTCGAAAAAGTATTATGGAAAAAGAAACCGCCGATGTGAATCGGCGGTTCTCTTTTTTACCAATATCTCTTCCCATAAGTCACCCTACAGAAATTGGACAATCTATAAAAAAACCGGGAGTGTCGATTTGATCGACACTCCCGGTTTTTTGATAGTTAGAATAATCCATAACCCGGATTCTGCTGGCTCTGCTTGTCTTCCGCACTCATAAGTTCGAGTTCGCGGACAGCTATAGGAAGAATCACATGATAATCATCGAATGGCATCTCGTCAAAATCGGTCCACTGGAAATTGGGTTCTCCGTGATACTTGACAACAGTACGCTGATTGCGCCAAAGGTCGAATGCACGGTGACCTTCGCCGATGAGTTCAAGACGACGCTCATAGAGCACGTCATCAAGGTCATATCCGGCGTTATATTTCTCAGGATCGGTTGTGGTGCGGTTTCTTCTCAACTCAGTGAGATACCCGCTGCCCACGCCTGTGCCTTCAGAGCCGCGGAGAGCTGCCTCGGCGGCGATCAGATAAGCTTCCGACAGACGGAACACCTTGGGATTGCAGACCTTCAGGTTATCACCTCTTCCGGGATATTTCTTAGAAATGAAATAGCAGCGGTCCCAGTCATAATCATCCGAGAAATGCTTGGGGAACCAATCCCAATACGGATCCTCGAGAAGATCGAAACGCACGTCGCCGTCATCCCGGAGCGCCACGAAATCGGTTGTAGCGATCACGGCATTATATCCATAGCCATTTACGAAATAGCCAAGTCCATTCCAGCTTGCGTTGTCTGATTCAGTTGTCGGCATCTCGAATATAGACTCAGATGCATAAGCTTCTTTCCAGGAGTCAACATAGTTGTCTCTTGTATAGAGAGTGTAACCGCCATTCTCAATCACATCTTTTGCACATGCAAACGCCTTGTCCCACTGTTCAGTGTAAAGATACAGACGAGCCAGGAACAGCTTGCCTGCCCAATAATTGAGGGCAGCCTCGCGATGAGCTTTCGGAAGATCGTCAATGATATCCTCCATCTCGCTGATCATGAAATCAAACACGTCGCTCACCTTGTCGCGATAATATGTTCTCATCATGTCATCGGGAAGCTTATCCGTGATCATCGCTCCGAGAGCATCAGCCTTGATATTGCCCTTGCCGAGATTTGAGGGGAGAGGTCCGTAGCGCAAAGAAGCCTCCCAGTGAAGAATGGCACGGATAAATCTCAACTCCGCGATCATGCGGTCTGTATCCTCGTTGCGGTCCTGGATATACTGAACCTTGTCAAGCTTCGTATTGATATCAAACGAGCCTTTATAAAGTCTTGTCCAGAGATCGGTGCCCGTGAAGTTCGGGGTGCGGCGGTCCATGTGATAATACACCTCAAGGCGATAATCCCAGGGATAGCTCTGCAGGTCGTCGCCCATCACGTCGCCGTGCAAAGTTGTCGATACCCTGTAGCATTCCAGATATACATAGGCTCCATTGACCGCCACCTGCATCTCGGCATTGTTCCTTATCATTTCAGGACCATCCTGTACGCCGGACGCTGATTCAATGTCAAGAAAACTATCTCCACACCCTGTCGCGAACATACCTATTGCCGCAAACAGTGATACTATATATTTATTTTTCATAGCTGTCTGTTTTTTAGAATTCAAGTTTAACTCCTACACGCCAGGATTTCAACATCGGGAAGGTGAATACATTCTTTGACATTCCGTCAAGCCCGACCTCGGGGTCTGTATACTTACTGTGTGAGAATGTCAGCACATCATTGCCATTCACATAAATCTTGGCACCTTTGACCCCGATACGGTTCGTCCATGCCGACGGGAAATTATATCCGAATGTAAGGGTTTTTAATCTCAGATGGTCTGAAGAGACCATACGGCGGGAAGATGTATTTGCAGAAGACTGCAACGGGTTACCGCTTATGATGATCGGGTTGTCAGACTTGTCGCCCGGTTTTCTCCAGTGGTCGGCGGCATCTCTTCTGAAGTTCTGGTTTCCGAGATTGTTACCGTCTGTCACACCATAGTAGTGATTGTCGTCCCACATGTCGCCTCCGAGAGAGAATGTGAGGAGGAACGAAAGTTCAAAACCTTTATAGCTGAATGTGTTGGTAATTCCGCCAAACCAATCGGGATAACCCTTGCCTACGATAACACGGTCTGCCTCGTTGACATTGTTTGTCACACCGTCAGGATCTATCACATTTCCTTCGGCATCCTTGGTATTCTTTTTCCAGATACCCTGACCTGTTGCAGGATCCACTCCTACCCACTCACGGGTATAGAACGAATAGAGATGCTCCCCTTCTTTAGTGATGTAAGGATGTGAAATACGTGTCCCCCCATGAAGTTTCTGAATCTTCGCTCTCATGTAAGAGATATTGAAATCTGTGGTCCACAAGAAATCTTTATTATCTATGTTTCGGCTTGAAAGAGTGATCTCAAGACCTGTGTTGCGAAGCTCGCCATCGTTTACGATAATAGAGCTCCAGCCTGTCATGTAAGAGATATTGGTCCAGTCGATAAGGTCAGTTGTAAGACGGTTGTAATATTCTATCGTACCGCTGAGCCTGCTGTTTAAAACGCTGAAGTCAAGACCTACGTTCCAGGTGTAAGAATTCTCCCATGTAAGGTCGGGATTGCCGATAGTGCTTGCCATAAGAGCGGGGAGAAGATTGTGGCGGGCATCCACAGCAAACAGGGTAAGGTTGTTGTAATAATCGTTAGGCTGGTTACCGTTCGTACCGTAAGACGCTTTCAGTCTGAGGTTGTCAAGCCAGCCATGGGTGTGTTCCATAAAGTTTTCCTTTATGATGCTCCATGCGCCTGAAACAGACCAGAAATTACCCCAGCGGCTCTTGGAAATAAAGCGTGAGCTGCCGTCACGACGATAACTTGCAGACAGGTAATACTTGTTGGCATAGTTATAATCAGCCTTTGCCATGTAGGAGACCATACGGTCTGATCCTTCATAACCGCCTACACCGGCAGGGACAGAGGCATTCCCGAGATACATTTTGTCGGCGTATGCAAACTGCTGACCTTCCGCCTCAAGATTATCGTAGGTATAATTATATGCCTCATAACCGATCAATGCGCTCAGGAAGTGATTTCCGAAATACTTGTTGAAGTTAAGAGTGTTGGATGTGGTCATCTTGTGATAAAGGCTTGAATACTGCCACATAAAACCGTTGGTAGCCTTACCGTCGTTCGACTCGGGATCCCAGATCTGCTTCTTCTGAATGTAGTTGATGTCTATACCGTTGACCGTGGTGAATCTCAACCAGTCAGTAAATTTAACAGTAAGTGAAATGTTAGACATACTTGAGAATTGCTTGGAGGTAAACGACAGGTGTTCAAGATTATGTATATAGTTAGGCACCTGGTTGAAATAACCCGGAGTTTCATTCAATGAGCCGTCTGAAAGATAGACGGGCTGAGAGGGGTTGAGCCAGTAAAGACCTGCCATCGGGCTTGAATAATAGTCACCGGTGGTCTGTTCGTTCTTGATGGTATAACCTACGTTCTCACCAATTGTGAAATCAATATATTTGCCGATCTGACCGGAAACTGACAAGCGCCCTGTGTAGCGGTCGAAATCACTGCCAACAACGATACCTTCCTGATTGAGATAACCCAATGAAGCGTAATAGTTAAGTTTCTCGGAGCCTCCGGTTGCCGACACGTTCACCTTGTTTTCCTGACCTGTACGGAGGATTGCGTCCTGCCAGTTGTTCTCTCTCGGATTAGTGAGGAACTTGGTCAAATCAGCAGTTGCATAATCAAACGAGCCATCCAGGGGATCATCCGGATGAACGAGTTTCGCAGCCGAATGAAGGTTCTTCAGCGCGTATTCTTGAGCAGCCTGATAGATAGCCGAGTTATTGGGGTCGTATGATTCCTGCCAGGGCAATGCATTGTTGTTGTAGAGATAACGGTTGGCAAGCGCCTCCATAGCATATTCGGTGGTTTCAGCCGTGTTCATGTAGAATCCCTTCAGTGAGCGGGGCATTGTCTGGGATGACCAGGCATGCTCATAATTTACCGTCACTTTTGTTTTTTCAGCCTTTCCCTTTTTAGTGGTGATGATGATCACACCATTCGATGCACGGTTACCGTAGAGAGAAGTTGCGGCGGCATCCTTAAGCACTGTCATACTCTCGATATCTTCCGGGTTGATCATATTGAGACCCGTGCTGATTGTCACACCATCCACCACATAAAGAGGAGTAGTGGATTCATTGATTGAACCGATACCGCGGATCTGGATACCGGACACCTCACCCGGCTGGCCTCCTGAATTAGAGAAACGAACGCCTGCCACATTACCCCTAAGAGCCTCTACAGCAGAAGTCTTGGAAGCTGCCGCCTGCGTGAGCTTGTCGCTCTTAACGCTAACTGCAGATCCCGTAAATGACTCTTTTGTTGTTGTACCGTAAGCCACCACCATCACCTCATCGAGCAGCGCCTGATCATCTTCCAGACACACATCAATCTTATTTCTCCCATTCACCTTTATCTCCTGAGGCTTCATGCCGATATAAGTGAATTCAAGAACCGCTTTACGAGGATTATCTACTTTAATCTGATAATGCCCTTTCACATCTGTTGCGGTGCCCCTGTTGACCCCTTTCTCCATCACGGTGACGCCAACCAAAGGTTCCCCGTCGGCACCTGTCACAATGCCCTCGACCAAAATTTGTTGCTGCTGTTGCATTTCACCTTGCACATCTGATGTGCCTGTGTCTTCCGCTCTGACAAGCATTGGTTGACACAACGTCCCTGCCGCCATCAAAAAGGCGAGTCCCCGCAATCCGAACCGCCAAGGGGCACTTTGCTTTCCAAAATCAGACATCCATTTCATAATTAGCGTTTTAAGGTTAGACGATTGTATCTAAACAGCATTGACATCTAATAATTCTATCCAAACTATAGATACCCTTTCAATCATTTTTCTACAAATTATTTGCAAAAATCAATGTTTGTTCCCCAAGCGCTATCGAGTTGTATTTTAAGGTTAGATCTTTTTAATAATGGCGAACATCCTAAAATCTTTCTACAAATAAATATAGCAGCTCAACTGACTTATTCCCGATGTAGAACCGAACTTTTTTTAATTATTCAATTAGATCGAATACAAACGTTTATATTAAAAAAACTTATCACAATCAGCAATTTTCAACGAAACTAGCCCTCATCGGAAATATATAAATATGT
>JAIDJJ010000675.1 GCA_029052265.1 Muribaculaceae bacterium | reverse complement strand
CGCAAGTAATTTGTAACCTCCTTGTAGGTGGCAATAAATCCGCCAAATGACGCAAAAGATTTGATGACTGAGCCCATGATGAGATCCACATCATCTGTGACACCGAAATGGTCGCATGTGCCCCTGCCACATTTGCCGAACACGCCTATTCCATGAGCCTCATCCACCATCACTGATGCGTTATATTCTTTGGCAAGGCGCACTATTTCCGGAAGATTGGCAACATCCCCTTCCATAGAAAACACGCCATCCGTAACTATGAGCTTCACCTTGTCAGGATCGCACTTTTTCAATTGTGCCTCAAGGCTTGCCATATCATTGTGGCGATATTTCAGATAATTGGAAAATGAAAGGCGTCGCCCCTCTATGATGGAGGCATGATCCTGCTCGTCCAATATTATATAATCTTCCCTGCCTGTGAGGGTTGACACAACACCGAGGTTGACACCAAATCCTGTGCTGTAGAGCATGCAGTCTTCTTTGCCCACATATTCCGCCAGACGTGCCTCAAGCTGTTTATGGATATCAAGTGTACCGTTCAGGAACGGCGAACCAGCCATTCCCGTACCATATTTCTTTGTTGCGGCGACAGCTGCTTCTATAACCTTGGGATGATTGGTAAGCCCCATATAACTGTTGGATCCGAACATAAGGACTTTTTTACCGTTCATCAGCACTTCTGTGTTCTGCTCACTTGAAATTGGTCTGAAATAAGGGTATATGCCTGCCGCTTTCGCTCTTTGAGGAGCATCGTAACGAGACAGTTTCTCTTGTAAAAGCTTCATATAAATCAAGGTGTTTACTTGCTGAACGCCCCGGGCTAACATCTGACGCCACCCCAATTCATGAGGCTGAGGCTCATTCAGGCTGCAAAGTTAACAAAAATTTTACGAATTATTACACCATTCCTCATTTTTATTCGTATTTTGGCGTAACCTTGACGTCTTTTAATACCAAATTTGTCAGATTTGTCACAATGAGACCACTGATATCTGATTTTTACAACATAGGCATAATCACGCATTTACAATTTTTAATTAAATTTTTTCATACAATTGAAACTTTTAGCACGCCATTTGTTTATTAGTTGAGCGGACAGTCAGAGTAAACTCCTCTCCAGGGGATTGCCCGTATGGTTTCAGCCTGTGTTTCCATAAGTCATTCCGACTTTGCGGACACTAAAACGGAGAAACACCGCACTGTCATTAATAAAAATATAAAAACTTAAAATATAGAAAACATTATGGCAAAAATTATTGGTATCGACTTGGGCACCACCAACAGTTGCGTGGCAGTTCTTGAAGGAAAGGATCCTGTTGTTATCCCCAACAACGAAGGTCGCAACACTACACCTTCTGTAGTAGCATTTGTTGACGGCGGCGAGCGCAAGGTAGGTGACCCTGCAAAGCGTCAGGCAATCACCAATCCTACCCGCACTATCTATTCCATAAAGAGATTTATGGGAGAATCTTGCGACAAGGTTCAGGACGAGATCAAGCGTGTGCCTTATAAAGTGGTATGCCAAAACAATATGCCGAAAGTCGACATTGACGGCAGAGACTATACTCCGCAGGAGATTTCTGCTATGATTCTGCAGAAAATGAAAAAGACTGCCGAAGATTATCTCGGCCAGGAAGTGACAGAAGCTGTAATCACAGTTCCGGCATATTTCGATGACTCTCAGCGTCAGGCAACTAAAGAAGCCGGTGAGATCGCAGGTCTGAAGGTTCGCCGTATCGTCAACGAACCTACCGCCGCGGCTCTTGCATATGGTCTTGACAAATCAGACAAAGAACAGAAAATTGCCGTATTCGACCTTGGCGGCGGCACATTCGATATCTCTATCCTTGAACTTGGCGACGGCGTATTCGAAGTAAAATCAACCAACGGTGACACCCACCTTGGCGGTGACGACTTCGACCACGTTATCATCGACTGGCTCGCTGACGAATTCAAGAATGACGAAGGTGTTGACCTCCGTCAGGATCCGATGGCAATGCAGCGTCTTAAGGAAGCTGCTGAGAAAGCAAAGATCGAGCTTTCAAGCTCTTCTTCTACAGAAATCAACCTTCCTTATATCACAGCTACCGCTTCCGGTCCGAAGCATCTTGTAAAGACCCTTACCCGCGCCAAATTTGAGCAGCTTGCTTCTAAACTTATCGATGCAGTGAAGGAACCCTGCCTCAACGCTCTTAAAGATGCCGGCTACTCTGCCTCTCAGATCGACGAGGTAATCCTTGTGGGTGGTTCCACACGTATCCCCGCAATTCAGGCTAAGGTGAAAGAGATCTTCGGCAAAGAGCCTAACAAGGGTGTAAATCCCGATGAGGTTGTAGCCATCGGCGCAGCCATCCAGGGTGGCGTGCTCAGCGGTGATGTCAAAGACGTGCTTCTTCTTGACGTTGTGCCTCTGTCGATCGGTATCGAGAC
>JAIDJJ010000674.1 GCA_029052265.1 Muribaculaceae bacterium | reverse complement strand
ACGCACTTAATGCCAGCAAATCCCCAGCCGGTCTTATTTCAATAGAATCCCCATTACTAAAAACGATGCTTCCAACTCCGATGAATGCAATCACAGAACCTAAAATCACGCCGGGCTTCATTCTCGTCTTATATATAACTGATATCAAAATCGTTGTAAATATTGGAGAAATTGATCCCAACAGAGAGACATTACCTGTCGTTGTGTACTTTAACGCGTAATTCTCAGTTACAAAATATAGAGAACCGGCACACATTCCACATAGCATCAATTGCAATTCATCCTTCCAACTGTGGGATTTGATCTGGCGAAATGTAAGAAGCAACAATAAGACGTATGCCATTACAAAACGATATATATATACTTCCACCGGAGTGAGACCACCATCAACCATCAATACCTTTGTACTGATAAAAGATGTGCCCCAAGCACACATCGTAAGCAATATTGCTATGTGCGCAAGAATTTTTATGTAATGAGATTTAGAAATTCGTTCAAGCTTAGCCATAGAGTTTTTTATGGAATATTCCCCAAAAATCCGTGTTTTTAACTCAGCAGATTTTAAGAGACTGATTTTTTCTGATGACAAAATTAATATAAATTGGCTGAATCCACAATATTTTCAACAAAGACAATCCTAAAAATTTTCGTAATGAACCAAGAATATGAGAAAAATGTCAGAGAACCTGGATAAATAAACTATCTGAATAAATAAAAATTCCCCCTTCATAAGAAGACCGCTTAGTCGGTCTTCTTATGAAGGGGGAATTTACTATCCAAGACAGCATAACACAAAATAACTATATTGAGAAATAGAAATTTGGACACATGTCAGGATACATTATAATAAGGATTTATGGTTCTACAACAAAGTCTTCCTTCCCGACTCCACAAACAGGACAAACCCAATCGTCAGGAATGTCTTCAAATGCAGTACCGGGAGCGATTCCTCCCTCGGGATCTCCTATTTCAGGATCATAAATCCAATCGCAGACCTCACATCTATATTTCTTCATAATTCTACCATTTAGTTATACATATAATATTTTTCAATTATAACATAAATAAGTTCAAAATGGTTTATAGCTAAAAAAATTTAACGATAAACGCATTCCTTAAAATTTCAAGGTTAGTATTTTTCTATATACGCACAAATATGAGGTGAATATATGTATCACAAATGCTACAGCTATGGCATTCGCATATTACCAACTTTTCAAAATTTGGTTTTGTATTATTTTTTTGACTATTTTTGTAACATCAATGCACGGTTTAGATATGCGGTTCATATCTAAGCCCGCAGTGACTAAATTAGCTATCAACTATAATCAATCTTCGGGATAATGCCTTTGCAATCATCTCCGGGAAACATGATATCCTCGTATATAACCTTATGGGAAAGAGCAGAGTGATCTATATCACAGGTGGACAGAGATCAGGGAAAAGCGTCTTTGCAGAGCAATTTGTTCGCAATCTCTCTTCTAATCCAATTTATCTCGCTACCGCCAACGTATGGGATGAAGAAATGGAAAAAAGAGTTCAGAAACATCGTTTGCGTCGAGGGAAAGAATGGCAGACAGTAGAAGCTCCACTATGCTTTGACACAGACTTCTCAGGTCGTACCGTATTGCTTGATTGTCTTACAATGTTTGCAACAAATCATTTTTTTAAAGAAGATGAAAATGTTGAAAAATCATTGAATAAGATAAAAGCAGAGCTTGAAAAACTTTTCTCCCAAGAAGACAGCAATTTCATTATTGTAAGCAATGAGATAGGTCTTGGAGGAGTATCAACAAACGAAACCCAAAGAAAATTTTCAGATCTTCAAGGAAGACTAATACCAATTCTCTTCAAATGAGAAAAACAGAAGAAACAAGGCAGACCAGCATACGCCGCAAGGAAACAGAGGTAGCAGAAACAATAAACAAAA
>JAIDJJ010000673.1 GCA_029052265.1 Muribaculaceae bacterium | reverse complement strand
GAGCTGTATTTATGCTTACACCCGTAATTTCCGCAATCTCCTTGAAAGAAAGGTTTTGATAGTATCTCATCTTCAGCACCTCTCTTTGCAGATGAGGCAACTCCTTTATAAGATATTTGACATCCTCTCTTATTTGGTCAGATATGATAACGTCCTCGATGGTATCCTCACACAGTTCTTTTCTGTTGAGCACATCCACATCGTCAAGATCCGCACTTTGGAGATTTTCAGACTTCTCCTGACGGTAATAGTCGATTATCAGATTATGGGCTATGCGAGAAATCCAGGCGGGGAATTTTCCGTTCTCCGTATACCTGCCTTGTTTTATAGTCAGGATAGCTTTGACGAAAGTTTCCTGAAAAATATCATTTGCGATATCTTCATTTTTAATTATTCTGAGAATATAATTGAAGATACGTTCCTGATGCCGTTTCAGAAGAGTGTCAAACGCCTCATTATTTCCTTGCGCGTAAGCCCTGACCAATTGTTCGTCGGTCATGCTCATTATTTTTGCCATTCTTTTTCTTTTTACGTTAAGTAGAGTTCGTCTATAGGCAGTTGATTTTTTGGGTGTGTATTTTTGTTTTACATCACAAAAGTAGTCAAATTATGTGCCATATCCAAACAAACCATACTGAAAAAGTGCAAAAAAAAGTTAACCTCACAATAACAGTGGCAAATTTCAGTTATATGTTAATCGTTTTTAACAAGTTTAATCGCCACCCAATCGTTCTCTTCCAAGGTGTCGACATGATTGAATCCGAATTTTTCTGCCGAGTCCATAACAATGGGAATATCTGACTTATAGAATCCACTGAGAAGCATTATCCCTTTATTCTTTACCTTAGCGGCATATTTATCGATATCGGAGGTGATCACATTTCTATTGATATTTGCAAGGAAGTAATCGGCTTGCCCGAGTTCTGCCAGTTCAGTGGCATCTCCGCATATCATCTGCGCCTCCACTCCATTAAGTGCCACATTTTCGACAGCATTTTCACAGGCAAAAGGATCGATTTCGATTCCAGTCACATTGCCTGCTCCTTTCATTTTACAAAGAATGGAAAGTATCCCCGTGCCGGTACCCATATCAATCACACACTTGTTTGCCATATCCTCCGCCAATATAAATCTCATCATATTGCCGGTGGTGCTGTGATGCCCGGTACCGAATGCCATTTTAGGATCGATAACAATATCGTATTCCGCATTTGGCACATCTTTGTGAAAAGATGAATGCACCACACATCTGTCATCAACTATAATCGGCTTAAAATAATTTTTCTCCCATTCTTCATTCCAATCTTCTCCCTTGACTGTTTCCTCTTAAAAGTCAAGTTGTGTCTCCATGGGAATACCTGATACAATTTCCTTGACAATATTTTCATCATAGATGTCATTCTTTATGTATGCAGTCATTCCAGACTCATCGGCTGAAAAAGACTCATATCCTTCATCGCAGAGAAAGGCTGCGAGAAGATCAGTTATAACTTCGTTGCAAGGATTTGCATCAATCCTTAAGGCTATATAATCTTGCATGACAATATATA
>JAIDJJ010000672.1 GCA_029052265.1 Muribaculaceae bacterium | reverse complement strand
ATCTACACCAATACCAACTACGTGTTCCCCATCAATCCCCCCTTTGTCCCTAACGATGACAATCCTGTGGGAAGCTACAAGCGCCTGTTCTCCATACCGGATGAATGGGACGGAAGAAGGGTCTATCTTCATTTCGACGGGTCTACCGCCGGAATGTATGTCTGGGTCAACGGCAAAAAGGCGGGATATGTGCAGAGCACAAAAAATCCTGCCGAGTTTGACATCACATCCCTTGTCTCTCCGGGAGAGAACGAGATTTCCTGTGAAGTATACCGCTGGACCGACGGATCATATCTTGAAGATCAGGATTTCTGGAGACTGTCGGGTATCGACCGCGATGTCTATCTGTATTCCACCGGACAACAGAGAATCCGTGATTTCTCCGTTACACAGGACCTTGCATCGAACTATAAGGACGGACTGTTTGGCATTGACGTACAGCTTCAGAACCACGCATCTCACCCTGAGGGCGGCAGACTGGAGATAAACCTCTTCAACCCGGATGGGAAAAAGGTGTTTTCCAAGATTAAAAATGTATCTGTAGAAGGGGGAGCGACTGAAGACGTGGCTTTCAATACGACAGTCAGGAATGTAGCCAAATGGGACACCGAGCATCCGAATCTGTATACTGCGGTGATTACCCTCTTTGATAAAGACGGCAAGATACTTGAGTCAACATCTTCAAAGGTAGGGTTCAGAAAGATAGAGATAAAAGACGCTCAACTCATGGTGAACGGCACGCCGATAGAGGTGCATGGGGTGAATCTCCACGAGCATGATCAGCTCAGCGGGCACGTGGTGAGCAGGGAGACAATGATGAAAGATATTCAGACCATGAAGCGGCACAACGTCAATGCCGTCAGGATGAGTCACTATCCCGAATCCCCGCTCTGGTACGACCTTTGTGACCGTTACGGGCTTTTCATTGTCGACGAGGCAAATATCGAGAATCACGGGTTTGGAGTGCGCGAACGCGACTGGAAAAACAACCCCAAACATCCCGCGGTCAGCCCCGACTTCAGGGATGCCATCCTCGACAGGGAGCTGCTACTGGTGGCACGCGACAAGAATCATCCGTGCGTCATAACATGGAGCCTCGGCAACGAGAGTGCCTACGGACCTAATTTCCGGGAAGCTTTCAAGTTTGTAAAAAGTCTTGACTCCAGCCGTCCCGTACAATATGAACAGGATTATGCCGGCGAACTTTCCGACATCATATGCCCGATGTATCCATCCATATCGCATATGGAGAATTATGCAGCCCGCAAGGATGCCACAAAACCGTATATCATGTGCGAATACGCACATGCAATGGGCAACAGTTCGGGAAATTTCCAGGATTATTTCGACCTGATTCGTTCATCAAAACAGATGCAGGGCGGTTTCATCTGGGACTGGGTAGACCAGGGGATACTCACAAAAGATGAGAACGGGAAGCCGTATTGGGCATACGGCGGAGACTTTGACGCCCAGATGTATACCAATGACGAGAATTTCTGTATCAACGGAATGGTGCAGCCTGACCGTACTCCACACCCGGGTCTGATGGAAGTGAAAAAAGTATATCAGGACATACGTTTCTCCCCCTCTGATCCCGCCGCAGGAAAGATTGTGGTGGAAAACCATTTCCTGTCCACCAATCTCTCCGCATACCGTTTTGAATGGGAACTTCTCAGGAACGGGGAGAAGGCGGCATCCGGACAACTGCCGACACTTGACATCGCTCCGGGAAAGATGAAGACAGTCTCCGTCCCTCTGCCGGATTTCAATCCCGGCGACGGAAATGACTGGCATCTGTCGGTATATGCCTACACCACCGCAGAAAACGAGATCATTCCTGCCGGTCACGAAGTCGCTCGCGAGCAGTTTGCCATTGCTGAGGGGAAACCGGATTCCGGCAAATCACTCATGACAGGGACTGCACCGGTGGTTAAAGACTCGGAACGGAGCTGGACTGTGACAGCGGGCGGAGTCGAAATAGTTTTCGATAAAAACAGCGGTGAGATGCGCTCTTATTCGGCACACGGCGAGCGTGTGATCGACAACTGCCCGGCTCCCTCCTTCTGGCGTGCCCCGACTGACAACGATTTCGGTGAGAACGCACAGAAACGGCTTAATGCCTGGCGGTGTGCGGCAGACAACCGCCAAAGCAAAGGTGCATCCATAACAGAGAAAGACAATACCGTGACTGTCATTTCCGACTGGACCCTCCCCGACGTTGCGGGCTCCGCTTACCGGAATGTCTACACGGTTTATCCTGACGGCACGGTAAAGATTTCCGCAGAATGGGACGCAGACGGACTTGAAGTTCCCGAACTGATGCGATTCGGGATGAGAATGTCTCTTCCTAAAAAATATGATGTCCTCGAATGGTACGGAAGAGGTCCGTGGGAAAACTATTCCGACCGCAACACGGCTTCTTTCATGGGAATATGGAAAGGGAATATCAGCGAACAGTATTTCCCTTACATTCGTCCGCAGGAAAGCGGCAACAAAACCGGGGTACGCTGGGCGACCCTCACCGACGGTAACGGACACGGCATCAAGGTATGGGGAGACCGGCATTTGAACATAACGGCACTGGATTTCGCATACGAGACCATCGACCCGGGTGTCACCAAAGCGCAACGACACAGCAATGATGTGGTGCGCGACCGCAAACGCGTATATCTGAATGTCGATCTTGCACAGCGTGGGCTGGGAGGCGACAACAGCTGGGGGGCACGTCCTCATAAACAATATCGTCTGCTTGATAAAAAATACAGCTACTCATACTATATTTCCCCTCTTGCTGAGAAATAGCAGGCGCAGTTCTCTCTAAAAATTCCTATTTAATGGCGTATCCCGGAGATAGATATATCATCAGCGGGATACGCCAATTTTTTATGAAGAAAAATTTGGTTTTGACAAAACTTATTATTACATTTGTAGCAGTATAAGCAAAGACACTTCTTCGGGAGTCTTGAAGCATGTTTACTTTTAGAGATAAACAGACATCCCGATATCAATCTGAGTTAATATTACTATTGTTTCACGGCATAAACTTTTAAAAGGGAAAGTAATCGCCACCATGTAAAACTTCATAACAACTTGACCACATGAAAAAGATAACTCTTACTGTTTTGGCGATATTCGCCACTGCAATCCCCGCAAGCATCTCGGCTTCAATAGTATTTACAGCCCGGTGCGCCAACGGAAACTATTGGAAATGATTTATCCTGGACAGACTTAAACCAAAATCCATTCCATCATGAAACACAATCCCATTAAAATATCGTTATTATTGACATTAATAATTATATCGGCATTTAATGCTGACATAACCGCTCAAAAAAAAATCAATAATCCCACTATATATACTATTATAAAGGACACAGCTTTATGGGAAATGGTATATATACATACTACTTTCGACCCAAGAAAAGACAGATCTGAATCTAAATTTGAAATCCTGATAAACGGACCTACCTATATTTCTTATGGTAGCTACGGCAGGTTTCAACTCGATTCAATCGGCAGGGCGGATCCGGATCGGTTTACCAACATGACCAGGGAAGAATATTCCGCGCTACGCAGAAGTCTTGAGATAGAAATGGAATCAACTCTTGTAAACAAGAAAGAAGGATCTTTAGAATATCTTGGAAGAATTTTTATCAATTCTTACCGTTATGAGGAACCGATACCTCAGTTCGATTGGAATCTTGAAGACGAAACCATGGAAGTGATGGGGTATGAGTGCAGAAAAGCAACCACCACCTGGAGAGGAAGAAATTGGACGGCATGGTATTCAGATATTCCGCTCAGCGCCGGACCTTGGAAATTCAACGGACTCCCCGGTCTGATCCTGAGACTGGAGGATTCAAAAAATGAGCATTTCTTTGAAGCCGTGAAATCAATGAATGAACAATTCCCTTTCGGTTATAAAAAATCTCTATACTGCAAGACCAACAGAAAAAAATATAACGATGAACTGACAGACTATAAAAAAAACGCAGGGAAAATGTTTATGGATTCAGGAATGGTGACAATCACCGACTCAAACAGAGAAAGTAATTTCAGGAAGGTCGGACTTTTCCACAATCCGATCGAACTGGAATAAACCACTCAATGGGATCGGCAGGGAATAATCTTTCATACCGAAGTCGTTTAATTTTTTCTTTACAACCCTCTTCACGTTATGATCAGATTTCTTTTATTAACCATATTGGCTTTTTCATCTACAGTCTGTGCCCAGATTATAGTGAAAGGGAATGCCTATGACACGGAAAAGAATCCTGCCGGAGGGGTAATCGTGCGCCTTTATGACCGGGGGAAACTGCGTGCATTCGCCACAACTGACCTAAACGGGGAATTTTCCATCAAAGTGACCCAAGTAAGCGATTCCGCTTTGCTGCGCTTCATATCTCAGAACCATGCCACTCTCGATTATCCTCTATCAAAGCCAGCAGAGCCGATAAAGGTTTATCTCGAACATAAATCTTTTATACTCCAGGAACTCACTGTAAAAGCCCCTGAAAGAAGGATTAAAGGTGATACTATTGTTTATGATGTGGCGGCACTTACCAAAAACGGAGACCGCTCCATCGAAGACATCATAAAGAAAATACCCGGCATACAGGTAGACGGTGGCGGTGGAATTTATTATGACGGACGCCCCATCAATCATTTCTATATCGAAGACCTCGACCTTATGGGAGGGAATTATTCCGTGGCATCCCGCAACATCAACCCTTCAGATGTGTCAAGCGTAAGCGTGTATGAAAGACATCAGGACAAAAAAGTGCTGAAAGGGAGTGTGGAGTCGGAACGAGCAGCCCTCAACCTGAAGCTGAAGAAAGGAAGGATGCTGAAACCGTTGGGATATGTGGAGGCTGCCTCGGGTGCCGGAGACGACGTGCTGTGGAAAGCATCACTTTACTCAATGCTCATCTCTCCCAAAAACCAGACAATTGTCTCCGCCATGGGCAACAACACAGGTGAACTTTATGGGAAACGATTGACCGACGACAGATTAAACCTGTTTTCTTTCACCCCTTTCGGCGAACCGCCCATAAAAAAAGACCGCTTCGTTGACAACACCTCCGCGTTCGCGACTGCAAACACTCTTTTCAAATTAGGAAAAGACCTCACCGTAAAAGTCAACTCCTCCTACGACCGCAATAGCGAGAGATTCGACGGATCGACCGTGACCGATTATCTCAACCCTGACGGCGAAGATATCATATATTCCGAATCTGTTGACAACAGACCGGAATATCAAAACGTTGCTGTGGGGCTGAACGTCGAAAACAATGCCAGCAAGGTATATTTTTCCGAGACTTTGGCATTCAGCGGTAATTTCGCACGCAATTCTTATGGAGTGACATCTTCTTCGATTCATTCCCAGCGGCTATCTGCCGACAACTTCAATATTGCCAACATTCTAAAAACCATCATCAGATCCGGCAGAAAACTCTATGAGATTCAATCAGAGACAAAATATTTCTCCACCCCGGAAACCCGCCTCACTGCTACCGATGTAGCATCGGGGGCTGAGATTTTAAACCAGACGGTGAAGAAAAAGTCTTTCTTCAACCACGAAAGCACCTCTTTTACATGGGAGACTTCCTCTTATGTCTCATTCGGAACCGCTCTCGCATTCGAGATGTCGCACGACAGTTTCATATCGGGTGGCAGGGCGTATGAATCCCCATCCGGCGACAACCATGTTTCCGGATACAGGATACTCACATCCGCCCAGCCATTCATCAAGATAAAATTTTGGAAAGCAACATGGAAAACTTCCGTGCCCCTGACTCTTTATAATATCAAATATCATAATCTGCTGACCGACTCCAGGCACAGATACAACCATCTCCTCCCGGAACTGACCTCATCCCTTTCATGCAGGTTCAACCCTCTGAACTATATCTCTGCCTCCGCCGGACGCAAGCATACCGTAGGCGACATGCGTGACTTTATCGACAATCCTCTCCACACAACTTTCAGAAACATCCGCACCCTCGGAACAGGGAACCTCAACAAGGGACATGAAGATTTCATTAATCTTTCCTATTCCTACCGCGACATTATGGCGAGGTTCTTTCTGAATTTTTTCCTTTCGATGAAGAAAACCGAACGCAACGCCATCGCCATACATGACGTAAGCTCCGAAGGAACGTCGAATTCGTTTAAAAGCTCCACAAGCAAAGGTGATATGACAAGCCTGCAGATTAACGTCTCAAAAAAAGTAAAACCATGGAACACCACATTCTATCTCAACGGCAACTCGATGTGGAGATCAAGTGAAAGCATACGCTCTTCGTCTCTGGTCAAAACAAAAAGCTCGTCATACAGCATCTCTGCAAAAGTCGAGACTTATCAGATATCCGACATGCTGATGGTATCCGCCAACACAACATATTCTGTCAGCCGGCAATCGTATGGAACCGCACTTCCATCATCATCGTTCAATTCTTTTTCCATTTTCGGGAAAATAGGGATATATCCCGTCAAGAATCTTGAACTGTATGCCACCGCCGACTATTCAAAGATAAAGCTGGGCGACAACAACTACAAAAACAACTTTTTTGTAGATGCCGGGATACGCTATTCCCTGAAACGGTTTGATTTCGAACTAAAAGGAACGAATCTGACCGACATGCGCAGATATGAATACACCATCTACAACTCCATGGACATAACCTTCTCCTCTTACGACATCCGCCCCCTGGAGCTGACAGCATCCGTGAAATATCGGTTTTAGAGTGTGTTTACTTAAAATAAAAAGAAACGGAACCGCTCCATACGTGGCGGTTCCGTTTCTCTGAAGCAAATGCCTTATATCACTTCCGGTCTTTCAAGAGGTCGCGTATCTCTGTCAGGAGAACTTCCTCCTTTGTCGGCGCCGGCTCGGGCGCAGGAGCCTCTTCTTTCTCCTTCTTCATAAACTTCATGACAACCCTGAGGGCGACGAATATCGAGAGGGCTATGATAAAGAAATCAACGATGTTCTGAATAAACAGTCCATAGTTGATCGCCACCTCCTCTACGGCAGCCTGACCCTCCGCAGCGGCAGCCTGCGCCGGCTTGATGACATACTTCAGGTTCTTATACCCGTCGCCTCCCGTCACAAGGGAGATCACCGGCATCAGTATGTCGTTGACCAATGACGACACTATTTTCCCGAACGCGCCGCCGACGATGACACCGACCGCCATATCCACAACATTCCCCTTGAGGGCGAATGCCTTGAAATCCTCTAAAAATTTTCCCATAGTCTATTTTGGATTTTAATAATTAAAAATTGTTTCTGATTCCATATGTTGGTCTTGACAGGTTGCTGTCAACCTCAAGACATTTTGAACCTCTATCCACTGTACCCACCACACTATAACAAAGCAATGGGGAAATATGACAGTTTTTCAACCACTCCTATGCGAATCTACAAAAAATTTCTCTAAAAAACACTATTTTTAGAGTTAAAAAACACATGTTCGTTAAAAATCGTTCATTTCCGATTGTAATCCCGATTTTTTTTTATAATTTTGCATACCTAAATAGGCGAAGACCAAATAAAGGCGTCTCCGACAGGGTATCTCCCGGCGACGCGACATACAGGTAAGAATCTATTAAACAATGGGGGAGAGGAAGCTCTGTCTCTTCCGGCTCCTTCCGACGCAACAAATTGAAAAAACTTTTATTAAAATATTTAGAACCCAAAACAATATTTTAAAGCAATGACAAAAATTGGTATCAACGGCTTTGGCCGTATCGGACGTTTCGTGTTCCGTGCCTCTACTAAAAGAGACGACATCGAGGTTGTAGCAATCAACGACCTTCTTCCTGTAGATTACATGGCTTACATGCTCAAGTATGACACTATGCACGGTCGTTTCGACGGAACTGTTGACTATGATATGGAAAAGAGCCTCCTTATTGTCAACGGCAAAGAAATCCGTGTAACTGCATGCAAGAACCCCGCTGAAATCGCATGGGGCGCTGTAGGTGCTGAATACGTTGTTGAGTCTACAGGTCTCTTCCTCACTAAGGAGAAAGCTCAGGCTCACATCGAGGCAGGTGCTAAGTATGTAGTTATGTCTGCTCCTTCAAAAGACGACACCCCGATGTTCGTATGCGGCGTTAACGCCGACACTTACGCCGGCCAGCAGTTCGTTTCTAACGCTTCCTGCACAACTAACTGTCTCGCTCCTATCGCTAAGGTGCTCAACGACAAGTTCGGTATCAAGGAAGGTCTTATGACTACTGTTCACTCTACAACTGCCACTCAGAAGACTGTTGACGGTCCTTCTATGAAAGACTGGCGCGGTGGTCGTGCTGCTTCTGGCAACATCATCCCCTCTTCTACAGGTGCTGCAAAGGCTGTAGGCAAAGTTATCCCTGAGCTCAACGGCAAGCTTACAGGTATCTCTATGCGTGTCCCCACTCTCGACGTTTCTGTAGTTGACCTTACTTGCAACCTCGAGAAGCCCGCTACTAAAGAGGCTATCTGCGCTGCAATGAAGGAAGCTGCTGAAGGCGAGCTCAACGGTGTGCTCGGCTACACTGAGGACGCTGTAGTAAGCTCTGACTTCCTCGGCTGCCCCCTCACTTCTATCTTCGACGCTAACGCCGGCGTTTACCTCACTGAAAACTTCGTGAAGGTTATCTCTTGGTATGACAATGAGATCGGCTACTCTAACAAGGTGCTCGACCTCATCGCAATCATGAAGAAATACAACGGCTAATCAGATCTTCTCTGATAATAGCGCAAGCACAAAAAAAGATGGAAAACAAATTTGTTTTCCATCTTTTTTTGTGCTTGCCTCTCAAGAGACTGTCTCAATACGCTTCATTCATTGTCGATCTGAGACAGCGCGAATGCATAAGCACCTACAGATATGGCTCGGCTCGCCCCAAGCTTCGAGATACATACCCCGACACGCTTCATCGGATCATAATTTACATAATCACCTGTGCCGTAGACCTTGATACGACGGTTGTCACCGTGTGCAAATTTATCAAACTCGTCAGGATCATCCAGATCAAACACTTCCATCTGAACCCTTCTTAGAGTCTCCCCACGGAGGGTCTTCATATCGCCGCGCATGGCTTTCAGCAACGACGGCATTATAAATTTGCGGGCAGCCGTAATCCCGCCGCCGATCACCACAAGACCGTCAACCAATGTCACTGCGGTAGCCATTGCATCTCCTGCAACCTCGCCAAACATCGCGAATGCCTTACGGGCGGCTTCTGAATCCCCGGGGCGTTCTCCTTCGGCTATCTCACATATTTCTTTCGGCTCGAAACCATGGTCAGCATGCCCGGAATATTCCGCATACAGACGCTTTATCGCCCGGACTGCCACTCCTTCCTCAACAATCACATCGTGATTGTATTTGTGCGGAAGGCAGAAAGTCTCCACACAAGAGTTGTCTCCACGGTTAAGACGGTTGTCGATCACCATACCTATGCCAAATCCCGTACCGAACGTATATCCCAACATATTATGGTAGCGTTTCGAAGACCCTGCCTCTGCCAGACGCACGTTGATCTCCGGCAATGCCCCACACAATGCCTCGCCATAGGCGAAGAGGTCTCCGTCATTGTTGATATACACCGGCAGTCCGAATTTCTTTGCCAGGAAAGGACCCAAGGCAACTCCGTCTCTGAACGACGGGAAGTTCGGAAGGAATCCGCCTATGATGCCGTTGGCATAGTCCGCCGGACCCGGAAACGCAAAACTGATTGCCACAGGAGCCTCCGGAAGCTGCCCGATAACTTCGGAAAACCCTTTGACCATTGTCTCAAGACAAAGGTCGAGATCTTCAGCATTAGAAGGATATGTGATGGGATCCACTATAAACTTACACCCCTGCATGGCACTGAACACAAGATTCGTGCCGCCTGCGTCAAGAGTGACTACTATTCTTTGATCGTAACGATACATGACTTGAAGGTTATTATTAATAAATTGTATTTGCAAAAAGAAAGGGGAGAGACCAATTGCATTGACGCAAAGTTAACAAAAAATAGCTTACAGACGCAGCCGGCAATCCGTAAAAAAATATAAAAGTATACATATGACAGCCGAAGAGGGGATATCCGGGAATTTTGCACCTCCATTAACCTTATTAAAGATGGCAAGCAAAATATTTTCACCCCAAACATTCTTATCAAAATTATTATACAAATCATGTCGTTTGCCATTTTTTTGCGAACCTATCAACCAATTCAACTAATTTTAAGCAAATTTTTACAAATTTTAACTTTAAAAATATTGATTTTAATATTTATACCCTTAACTTTGCACCCGTAAAAAAACAACAAATGTCAAATAATATATTCTTTTGATATATTTTTGATAGAATTTTATAACCGATTCGACTATAAATTATAGACAATCATTAATATTGGCATCTTACGTCAATTATAATCTATATTAATAATTTTGA
>JAIDJJ010000671.1 GCA_029052265.1 Muribaculaceae bacterium | reverse complement strand
GAATGAAATTTTACAATCTTTATCTTACGTGACATGGAAAAAGTCAGGAGCCCACTGAAGTATGGGGAATTGAACAGTTTACACGAACAGTGGAAGATTTCATAAAAAAAGAGGGGCTACACACCCCGGTTCTTATAGGACATTCATTCGGGGGAAGAATCGCGATTTTGCTGTCTTCCCGCAATGAAATCGGGAAAATAGTATTGGTCGACGCTGCCGGAATAAAACCTAAGCGCGGTCTGAGATATTATTGGAAAGTCTATAGTTTCAAAACTATCAAAAAATTGTTGCTCCTTGTTTTAGGAAATAAAAAGGGGGGAGAGATTGTTGAAAAGATGAGGGGTAAGAAAGGATCGGCAGACTATAGAAACTCATCTCCGATGATGCGAGCGGTTATGAGCAAATGTGTCAACGAAGACCTCAAGCATGTCATGCCCGACATCAAGGCGTCGGCATTGCTCATATGGGGAGAAAATGATACAGCAACGCCGTTGTCTGATGCAAAAACGATGGAAAAGCTTATTCCTGATGCCGGACTGGTGAGTTTTCCTGAATGCGGACACTATAGTTTCCTTGACAATCCGTTTGGATTTCGTGCCGTGATGAAAGAATTTTTTAAAAAGGAGTTACATCCGGTGACGGAATAATCAGAAAGAATAATTGAAATAACGTTTCATAACAAAAAAACACATTAAAATGAGTGCGTTTTTAATTGTAGCCTATATAATTTGCGGCATCTATATGGTGTTGAATTTCAAGCATGATATCCATATGCTTCAGCAAAACAGCTATCGTTTGCCCCGATATTGGAAATATCTGAAACAAGATATCGGAAGCACGTGGCGGCTTGTGGATGTGGCGTTGCTTTTACTTGTTTTTGCCACATTGCTTGATATCCGTCTTGCTATTTTGATTGTGGCAATGGCTTGCATTACAAAAGTATGGCTGATATTCAAAAAGAAATTTAAAAAGCCTCTGGTTTTCACAAAAAGAGTGTGGAGAATATATTCTGTATCGGCATTTATTGGAGTGGCGGCATATATTGCAGTGATATTATGTACGGGTTTCAGTGAGAATTTGCCGTGGGGATATTCTGCACCGGCACTTTCTGTCGGATTTCTTCTTTTGATGACAATTTTTTCCTGGGCTATAGTGATGCTTGCAGTGGTAATCCTTATTCCTGTTGAAAAAATGATTAATAAAAAGTATTGGAATGAGGCAGCCTCGATATTACGTTCAATGTCGGACCTCACTGTGATAGGTATAACCGGATCTTATGGCAAGACAAGTACTAAGCATTATCTCAACAGAATACTTTCAGAAGAATTTGATGTGCTCATGACGCCGGGTTCCTATAACACTCCTATGGGTGTCATAAGGACGGTAAGGGAAATGATGAAGCCATACAACACTGTTTTCATTTGTGAGATGGGGGCAAAACAGAAGGGTGATATCAAAGAGATTTGCGATCTTGTCCATCCGCAGATGGGTATTATCACTGCTGTCGGACCGATGCATCTTGAATCGTTCAAAACGATAGAAAATGTACAGTCTACTAAATTTGAACTTGTTGACGCACTCCCTTCCGATGGATTTGCAGTAATAAATAATGATTTCGAATATTGTGCCAATCGCCCCGTATCTAATGTAGAATCCGTGCGTTATTGTGTGGACGATTCAAATTCTAAAGATTGCCGGTATGTGGCTGAAAACATAAGTTATTCTCCGTATGGCACATCTTTTACTGTTAAAGGTCCCGACGGTCTGTCTATGGAGTTGACCACACGGCTTGTCGGTGCGTGCAACATATCAAATCTTCTTGCAGCTGTCGTCATCGCTCTCCGTATGGGGATTAAAGAGGATAAAATCCGTAGGGCGGTTGCAAGTATCGAGCAGGTGGAACATAGATTGAGCATCAAGCAGACCCCGGGGGGAGTAACCATTATCGACGATGCGTTTAATTCCAATCCATCCGGTTCCAAGATGGCGCTGGAGGTATTGTCCGGATTTACTGACGGCAAACGTATAGTAGTGACTCCAGGAATGATAGAACTGGGCGACCGTCAGGCGGAACTCAACGAGGCTCTGGGCGAAGAAATTGCCAGATGCTGTGATGTAGCAATTATAGTAGGGCAATATAACAGGGATGCTATTGTTGCAGGCATTAATAAGTCGGGATTCAAGGAAGATAACCTTTATATTGTAGGCAGTTTTGCCGAAGCTCAACAAAAGCTTTCAGGCATCCTTAAATCAGGCGATACCGTTTTATATGAAAATGATCTTCCTGACACTTTTAAATAATTGAAAATGAATATTGTTTTGAATATTATCTGGATTGTGTTCGGAGGCTTTATGATAGCGATAGAATATGTCATGTCGAGCGTGGCGATGATGATCACAATCATCGGTATACCGTTCGGCTTGCAGACTATCAAGCTTGCGATGGTGGCTCTTGTTCCGTTTGGTACGAAAGTTATTGCATCTCCTACATCTCCCGGGTGTCTTAATGCCGTCATGAATGTAGTGTGGTGGTTTGTGGGAGGCATTCCGATTGCTCTGACACATATTTTGTGGGGATTGGTGTTCTGTGTCACTATTGTCGGGATCCCTTTCGGGCTGCAGCATTTTAAATTGATGCGTCTTGCAATGTTTCCATTTGGCAAGTTTGTGAACTGATTTAATTCAGTTCATAAAGG
>JAIDJJ010000670.1 GCA_029052265.1 Muribaculaceae bacterium | reverse complement strand
CGGAGATTCACTCAGGGTGATTCCTTCTCTTGTCACTTCATCAATGATCTCACGTGGTCCTGTGATGATATATTACGGTCAGGAACTTGGCGAACAGGCAAGAGACAACGAAGGATTTGCCGGCGATAACGACCGGACCACAATATTTGATTATTGGAGTCTCTCCACGATACGCAGATGGATTAACGGAGGGAAATGTGATGATGAACTGTTGTCTCCGCACGAACGCTGGCTGAGGGATGTCTACAGGAAAGTGCTGACACTTTGCAACGATCGTGTGTCGTTGAGAGAGGGAAACTTTTTTGATCTGATGTATGCGAATCTCCGGCAGGAAGGGTTCGACCCCCACAGACATTTTGCCTTCCTGAGATACGAAGGTGACGACGTTCTGCTGATTGTGGTGAATTTCTCGACAGAGGAGTCGCATGTCAATGTCATGATCCCTCAACTCGCATTTGAAATGACTGGGATGAAGAAAGGGGAAATATTGACAAAGGATCTTTTATGGGGTAAGGCGCACAAACTCAAGCTTTCAACAGACTCACCTGTATCGGTATATCTACGCTCGGTAGATGCCGTGGTCTTGGCGGTGGGTCGTCTTGAGGACTTTTCCGGCACAAAAATGACCGGTTCACGTCTTCGTGGAGAAAAGAAATCTTGATGAAATTGTGTTTTTTTCAAAAATTAGTTCTAATTTTGTAAACCAATTTTTACCAATCCATATCATGAGCAATTATCTTCCGCCCATCAAGGTTTTCGCAGGAACCAAAAGCCATTATCTTGGAGAGTCGATCTGCAAGGATCTGGGCATAGAGTTAGGCAAAATGAAGATTGAGACTTTTGCCGACGGAGAGTTTGAGGTTTCATTTGAGGAATCTATCCGTGGCTCTGAAGTCTATCTGGTTCAGTCCACTTTCCCCAACACTGACAATCTAATGGAGCTGCTCCTTATGATTGACGCAGCCAAACGGGCTTCTGCCGCCACCATTGTGGCTGTAATTCCGTATTTCGGTTGGGCACGTCAGGACCGTAAGGACAAGCCGAGGGTTTCAATCGCGGCGAAACTTGTGGCAGACCTGTTGAGTGTAGCCGGTATTGACAGACTGATCACCATGGATCTCCATGCCGATCAGATCCAGGGGTTCTTCAATGTCCCTGTCGATCACCTCTATGCATCATCAATCTTTATTCCATATATCGAGAGTCTGCATCTCAAAGATCTTGTGATCGCGTCGCCGGACGTCGGAGGTGCTAAGAGGGCAAATTCATATGCCAAATATTTCGATGTGCCACTCGTACTGTGTCATAAGCAACGTGCGAAAGCAAATGTGGTTGAGAAAATGACAGTCATCGGAGATGTGTCAGGAAAGAACGTGGTTCTTGTAGATGACATAAGCGACACTGCAGGGACAATAACAAAGGCGGCAGACCTTCTTCTTGACAACGGTGCAGCCTCTGTAAGGGCATTGTGCAGCCATGCGGTCATGAGCGACCCTGCCACAGACAGGGTGAAGGCATCAGGGCTTACAGAAATTGTATTTACTGATTCGATCCCTTATGGAAAAGACAACAATAAGGCAGTAGTATTGCCGGTGGCGAAACTGTTTGCCGATACAATTCGTCGTATCCATAACAATCAATCGATTTCATCACAATATCTCTTCAAATGATTTGTGTAAAGGTCAGGCACTGACCGGACCTTTACATTTTGTATATATCAAAAAAATCCCGGTGATAACGAGGGCACTGAAAAAGTAAGTATATTTCAGTTTATACCTCGCTGAGGCTAAAAATCAAGAACCCGCCAAGTCCTTAT
>JAIDJJ010000067.1 GCA_029052265.1 Muribaculaceae bacterium | reverse complement strand
AAGACACCTAGGCAAGACATAAAATCGCCATACGTGGCTCTCCCGCTCGTCTTAAAGATATCAGGATACAGGATGAGAAACGCGCGACCGTATGTCACAGCCGGGGCAATGGCGACTTTCGATATCAGTAAAAAGCGCCGCGACCCATTATTGTTCAATACCGCCGACGCTTATTTGTGTGTGGGGATGGGAGTGGATTTCTATCTTCCTTTCTTCAAACTGAATCCCGAAATCAAATTCTGTTTCGGGCTTACCGACATTTTGAAGCACGACCGCCCTGATCTCACCGACGATCCGGAGACATTCAAGATCACTCAGTCGCTGAAGAAAGTGAAATCCAACATGGTGGTCCTCACATTCTATTTCGAATGAAAAAAACAGGTAAAATATCCCATATCCTGACGCATGTCGCAGGAGCCCTGATCTTGTGGCTGTCGGTATCAATCCCGGCTGCCGCACAGAATGACCCCGTCTTCACACAACACTGGGCTCTACCCACCCTGTACAATCCGGCGGCGGCGGGCGACACCGAATGGCTACGGATAAGAGGCGGGGCACGGATGCAATGGATAGGGATAACCAATGCTCCGAAAGCTTTCACTGCCACCGCCGACATGCCGTTCAAGATAGCGGAGAAGCGTGTCGGCGCAGGTGTGACGCTGATGCAGGAAAGCCTCGGACTTTTCTCCAACCTGATTGTCTCCGCCCAAGGAAGCTATAAATTGAAATTCCTTAAAGGGCAGCTCGGGATAGGGTTGCAGGCAGGCTACTATAATTCCCGCTTCCGGGGGTCGGATGTCTACATCCCTGACGACAATGACTATCACGATCCGGACGACCCGTCGATACCGAAAGAAGACCTTGCAGGAAACGCTTTTGACCTCGGACTCGGAATCTCTTATTCGCGCAGACAGTTTTATCTCGGACTGGCTGCAATGCATCTCACTGCCCCGGAAATCAGTCTGGAGAAAGAAGGATCGGAAACCACCGACGCCGTTCAATATGTGACCACCCTTCCCCGCACCCTCTATTTTGGAGCCGGCGGCAATATTGAGTTGAAAAACACGTTATTCATATTGCAGCCGGATCTGCTTATAGCGAGTGATTTCGATAACATTTCAGCCAACATCTCAATGCGCGCCACCTACAACCGGTTCCTTTCATTCGGGCTCGGCTACCGCTGGAAAGATGCGGTCTCTCTGATGGTGGGGGCGGAATACAAGAACTTTTTTCTCGGATACGCCTATGATTATCCCCTCTCCGCAATTGCAAAGGCATCTTCCGGCAGCCATGAAATTGTGGCGGGCTACAGTCTCAAGATCAACCTGTCAGGGAAAAACAGGAACAGACACCGTTCCATACGCATAATGTAACGATCAGCATGATGACCGATAAATTCAATATAAATATCACACTACGGCGTCCGCAGTTGATGTGCGCGGCTGCCGCTACTCTCCTCGCGATTGGCATGGCGTCTTGCTTCGGCGCAAGGAGCTCTGCTTCTGGCGGTGAAGTGACCGGTGTCGGCGGCACCGCATGGGCGGAGCCCACCCCATACGGCATGGTGCTCGTCGACAGAGGGTCTATTGCCATGGGTCCGTCGAAAGACGATTCTGTAATGGGAATAAAGGCAGATCCCAAAGGGGTGTCGGTAGACGCATTCTGGATGGATGAGACGGAAATTACAAACTCCAAATACAAACAGTTCGTATTCTGGGTGCGCGACTCTATCATTCGCGAAAGGCTCGCCGACCCGGCATACGGAGGCGATGAAACATTTAAAATCGAGGAAGACCGCGACGGCAATCCCATAGAACCTTATCTGAACTGGAACAAGGCGATACCCTGGAGAAATCCGAATGAAGATGAACAGAGAGCCATCGAAAGCGTCTACCGTACAAACCCCATCACCGGGAAACGGGAGCTTGACCCTACGCAGTTAAACTACCGTTACGAAATCTATAACCACACGGCTGCCGCCCAGAGAAAAAACCGCCTTGATCCCCGTACCAGGGAATATAATACCGACCGGCCCGTGCCTTCTGAAATTCCTGTCATCTCGAAAGACACGGCGTATTTCACCGAAGAGGGGGAGGTGGTGAGAGAAACCATCACACGTCCCTTGACAGGAGACTATGATTTTGTCAACACTTATATCGTAAACGTATATCCCGACACAACTTGCTGGATCAACGATTTCGACAACGCTTATAACGAACCTTACACAAGGATGTATTTCTCTCACGCCGGATACAACAACTATCCCGTCGTAGGGGTGAGCTGGGAACAGGCGAACGCTTTCTCCAACTGGCGCACGGATTTTCTCCGGCGATCTCTCGGGAAAGACAACATCTATGTGGAGCCATACCGCCTCCCGACAGAAGCGGAATGGGAATACGCCGCCCGCGCCGGTAATTCTGAATCTCCATATCCGTGGGAGGAAACACTCCCATACGACGAAAGGGGCTGCTTCTATGCCAATTTCAAACCTATGGACGGCGACTATACCCGCGACGGACATGTGATAACTTCGCAGGTGGGCACTTTCGCTCCCAATGATTTCGGACTCTATGACATGGCGGGCAACGTCTCTGAATGGACCTCGACCGCATTCACGGAGAGCATCAACAACCTCACCTCCGATATAAATCCGGAATACCGCTACGACGCAGCCAAGGAAGATCCCTACTATATGAAACGCAAGATTGTGAGGGGAGGTTCCTGGAAAGATGTGGCTGGCGGAATCAGAAGTGACCTCCGGATGTGGGAATACCAGAATGAACAACGTTCATACATCGGGTTCCGCAATGTCCGCACCCAGATAGGATTCGCCAAGGGCACACAAAAGAAAAGAAAATAAGTTATGGTAAAGATAAAAAAATACGCCAACTTTATAGAACGCTTCCTCCATGGTCCGAACGGACAGAGGTTCTTCAATTTCGCTTATTCAATCGGCGCCGCCATCGTCATCTGGGGCGCGCTGTTCAAAATACTGCACCTCCCCGGGGGAAACTTGCTTCTGTGCATAGGAATGGGGACCGAGATAGCCATGTTTATACTAACGGCTTTCGACCGTCCACCGAAAGAGTATGCATGGGAAGAGGTGTTCCCCGTGCTCGACTCCAAAAATCCGGACGACCGTCCCGACTTCAATTCCGGTGCCGGGATAACCGTCGGAGCCGTAGAGCCTGATACAAGTGCAGGAGCCTCATCTGCTGCAATCCCGCTGCAATCAGGCATCGGGGCTACCATCACACAGACCGTATCTCCTGAAAATTCCGCCACACTGCATGAAAGCATAGTTAAAATGACTGAACAGATGGACCGTCTGTATGAAACCACCCGTGCACTGAACGATGTCAGCCAGGTGCTCCTGCAGTCATACAAGGCTATAACCGACAACTCTGAGAACATATCCGCAAGCGCTCTCGGATATGCCGGGCAGATGGCAGACCTCAACCGCAATATAACAGGTCTGAACACCATATATGAAATCCAGCTCAAACAAGTGTCGGGACAGCTTGAAAGCATCGACCGGGTTAACCGCGGGCTGAAGGATATCCGCGACATGTATGAAAAATCTGCCAACGAATCATCAAGATATTGCGAGGAAACGGAAAAAATGGCGCGATATATGAAACAGATCAACGCCATTTATGAAAAAATGATCGCCGCCATGACAATCAGCATGCATAATCCCGTGTCCGGCACCTCGGCAAACCCTTTCGGCGAGACCGGCTATACTGACGGTCCTGACAGGTAAGATCCAAAACATCGACTAATCTAAACACCGGACAATGGCTGGAGGAAACAACGTATCAAGAATGTCGCCCAGACAGAGAATGATAAACCTTATGTATATCGTTCTCACCGCCATGCTTGCCCTTAATGTCTCAAGTGATGTGCTAAACGGATTCAGGCAGGTGCACGACGGACTTCACCACACCAATTCCAATATGGAGGCGAAAAATGAAGTGCAGTTCAGGTATCTGCAGGAGCTATATGAAAAAAATCCTGCAAAGGTGGGTATCTGGTTTGAAAAGGGGAAGGAACTGCACGTCGCAGCCTCTGCACTCTGCTCATCTATCGATTCTCTCAAGGTGGCGATAGCTCGCCAGGCAGACGGTAAAGACGGGAATCCCGACGATCTTGTTAATCAGGACGATCTGGAAGCGGCTTCGGTCACTATGCTACGTCCCGGCACCCAAGAGGGCAAAAAGCTACGGGCGCGCATAGATGATTACAAGCAATATGTGGCTGCTCTCATAACCGACTCCCTGAAACGCAATGCCGTGACTGAGATGCTGTCAACCGGACAGGGAAACAGCCCGCGAATTGTGGAGCAGACCTGGGAAAACCGGAATTTTGACAATATGCCGGCAATTGCAGCGGTCACTCTCCTTACAAAACTCGAAAACGATATCAGGCAGGCTGAAAGCGAGGCTATGACAAACCTCATCACAAATGTCGACATCGGGGATGTGCGTGTGAACAGACTCGAAGCTTACGTCATCCCTGCTTCCAACATGGTTATGAGCGGGTCAAAATATTCGGCAAACATCATTCTCGCTGCAGTTGACACAACACAGCGTCCAGCCGTGTTTGTCAACGGCTCTCGTCTTGACAACGACAACGGAAAGCTGGAATTTAACGCCGGAAGTGTCGGCAACCATGAATATTCTGGATATATCGAGGTGATGCGAGGAGACGGGACGGTCGACAGACGACCTTTCAGTTCCTCTTACACCGTGATGGAACCAGCCGCCACAATCTCCCCCACTCTGATGAATGTGCTTTATGCCGGTATCGACAATCCGATAAGCATTTCCGTTCCGGGATTCCCGATGAGTGCGGTAAGCGCGACAATGACCAACGGCACACTGGTCAGAAACGGAGACTCCTGGATAGCCCGTCCCGGAAAAGTGGGAAGCGAAGCCGTAATATCTGTCTCAGCCACAGCCGACGGCTCTCCTCGGAATGTGGGGGCGATGACATTCCGCGTCAGGAAATTGCCTGACCCCTCCCCCTTTATAATGATAAAGGATGCCCAAGGCAATCCGGTCCATTACAAGGGCTCCCCGAAAAGAATTTCCAAAGCTGCGCTTATGGAAGCCGGCTCTCTCTCTGCAGCCATCGACGACGACATACTGAATGTGGCTTATTCCATCGTTTCATTCTCTACCGTATTCTTCGATTCAATGGGCAATGCAATTCCGGAAGTGTCGGACGGGGCTGATTTTTCAAAACGTCAGAAAGAGCAGTTCCGCAGACTTAAACCGGGACAAAGCATTTTCATTTCGGATGTTAAAGCAAAGGGACCGGACGGAATCATACGCGACATATCGCCGATGCAGGTGTCGCTCAACTGATGTCTATGCCTGCCTCTCCATGCAAATTATAAAACCATCTCACCTTACCGGTGTCTCTCATAATCCTTAAAAACGATGACTCTCAAGACAATAATACTCTCCGTCCTCATAGCCTCCTCTTCTCTCGGAGTTTCCGCCCAGGTGGAAAACGCCGGCGGTGTGCGCCGGCGCACCGGACAGGAAACACAGAACCCGGAGACTGCCGCCACTGTCTCCGACCGTATGCAAAACTTCTTTGAATCTAAAGACACACATGACGCAGACCTCGCTTACATGAGACAGATCTACCGGCGGCTCGACCTTACAAAAGGGGCAAACTCACCCCTTTATTTCCCTGAAGATGTGATCGACGGACAGGAAAACCTTTTCCGCATCATCCTCAATCTTGTGGTCGACGGAAAGATTCCGGCTTATGAGTATCTCGACGGAAGGGAGATCTTTACTGACCAATACCGGGTGAATGTGGCTGACATGCTTCAGCGGTTCGACATATATGCACATGAAGCCAAAGGCTCTACCGAACGGAATCCCAAATTCGTGATAGAAGAGGCTGATGTCCCTACTACACAGGTATTGAATTATTATATTATTGAAAAATGGGAATTTGACAGAAGGTCAAACCGTATGAAAACCCGTGTCGAGGCAATATGCCCCGTGCTGAACAGAGCAGGCGATTTCGGAGGTGAGGCAAAGTATCCTATGTTCTGGGTGAAATTTGACGCCATCCGCCCTTACATCGCCTCCCGGCGTGTGTTTCTTTCCGACGACAATAACCTCGCCTCCCACTCAATCGATGATTATTTCAATCTCGGTCTCTATGACGGAGAAATCTACAAGACACGCAATCTCCGCAATCTTTCCATGATGCAGATGTTTCCCGATGAAGATGACCGCAAACGCGCACAGGACAGCATTGACAACCGCCTCCGGTCATACGGAAAGGATCTGTGGGTACCGACCAGAGAGGAATATCTCGCCATGAAAGAAAAAGAGGCTGCCGCAGTTGAATCGAAAGCTTCAGGCGACAGTATACCGGAACGTACAGTGGTGATGGCAGACGAGTCTGCTGACACAAAGACAGCATCCACTGCAAGGGCAAAAAAGCGTTCGTCTGTAAAAAAGACAGCTAAAAAGACAGCTAAGGCAAAACCGAAGGTAAGTTCTTCTTCCTCAAATTCGGGCGCTGTAAAATCTGTGCGCAGACGCAAGAGATAATTGATAATCGATAATTGATTCAGGTCTTGATTGTGGTGCGAACAAAGTGAGCACATCAGATCTCTCAAATCAAAAGCTTCGCTATTTTCCAGGCTCCTCTCCCCCCTCGTGCCGTATATTCGAAAAGCATCTTGAAAAGAGCTTTTTGTAATGCTGTCAGTTCAGAGTCTTTTAATACTTTATTCCACAGACCGGATGCAAGATCCGGTCTGTTTTCTTTTTGATAATGTGCTGCCAATATCATCTCCCGAAAGGCAATCATTTTAAGTAAATAGTCTTTCTCTACGCAGTTGGAAAGGAGTATATCTTCCTTCATCTTAGTCAACGATTTTTCCCAAAGACCCGTCTTTGAGGAAAAATCTCGCCCTGTAATAGATTCTTCTTGCTGATATATATCCACAAGCACCTCCGGGAGTCCGGAAATATGTCCGGAAATGGATTTGTATCCTGATTTATTGCCAATCTCCAATAATAATCTCACCCCCATTTCAAGATCGTTCCAGCATGGCAGAGACGCATCCCATCCGCCGGCGGAACGAAACAATTCTGTCGGAGCCATATACCCGTGGGTGCGCAGAAGCGTGTGAATCATATGGCATTCCATCGCCCTTTCCGGATAAAACGGAGGGATTCTCACTTCTCCCCCCGTCATATGGATTTCACATTTCCAGCACACTATAGATATACCCGGATTTCTTCGGAACTCAGCTATACCCTTTTCAATCAGATCTTGCCGCATTTTATCATCAGAATCAAAGAAAAGAGTGAAATCCCCGGTTGCTTCAGACAATCCCTTGTTTCTCGCGTAAGAGACACCGGTTTGAATTTCTTTCGTAACAGTTATAGAAAAATCAGGGGATTTACGACGCCTCCCCCATTCCGAAGCAAATTTTAAGGAACCGTCGGCAGACCCGTTGTCAACAATGATCAGTTCTATCGGGCGGTAGGTCTGCGCGGCTATGCTGTCGAGGCAACGACCCAACAGGTTGACTCGGTTGTAGACGGGAACTATGACACTGACCTTTTCCATAATATCAGCTGCGAATTTAATAAAAAATTATATATATTCGTTGATTTAATGTCATTCCCGTGTAAATGAAAACAAAATATACGGAAAAGACAAATTTATTAAAAAAATTCAATGATTTTCAAAAACTTTTATCTGCCTTTGGTATAACCAATCCCAGGAAAGAAACTGACCAGGTTTTTACGGGCGG
>JAIDJJ010000669.1 GCA_029052265.1 Muribaculaceae bacterium | reverse complement strand
GTGAGACACACCATGGAGTAAAAGAAACTATCACAGAAAAAGGAGATACAACTTTTGTATACAAGATAAGCACAAACCCGGAACTTGCAAGCAGGCTAAAGGGACATCTTATGCTCGTGACAGGAGATATCGACAACAATGTTCATCCCGCCAATACTATTCGCGTTGCAAATGCTCTTATCAATGCCAATAAGCGTTTTGAACTATTGATGTTGCCCACACAACGACACTCATTCGGAAGAATGGATGAATATTTCTATTGGAGGCTCGTAGATCATTTCAGAGACTATCTGATTGAAGGGCGCAAACAGGAAGTAGACATCCCACAGCGCTAACCTTAATTAAAAGAAGATAAAAATCCCTTCATTTGCAGATTAACGTCGCAAATGAAGGGATTTTTAATTGTGTCATATTTCGAAAGCGATAAAGAAATAATAAATTCGCATCGGCAAAGTTGCAATATAAGAATTATTTATTTAACTTTGCCAATGCGAATCAATTATGTGTATGTTTGAACACAGCATAAATATTGAAGCAACATACTATGTAAAACGTAAATCTAAATAAAACGTAAATCTAACCAACAATCTAATGAAATCACATATCTTTAGTGCATGCGGAGTGGCAGTATTGCTTGTAGCATGTGGGAACCAACCTAAAAGTCAATACGTTGTGACAGCAAATTTAGGTTCTGACTTCGATGGCAAGACAGCCTACATCTACGACAGCTTCAAAGGCGAGAATATAGACAGCGCAATGGTTACGAATGGTATCGCTTCGTTTAACAACGATTTCAAGAATTCGACCTACGCTTATATTATGATTGATGACAAGAGTGCAGCCGATTTCTTCTTGACACCGGATTCGATATCAATTACAGAAGGGATAGCAAAAGGGGGTATCCTCAACCAAAAGAACGATGATTTCTGGAAACAGAGAATGGCAACCATTGAGGAATTTAATTCTCTTCCGGATTCTCTTCAGAAAGAACAATATGCGATATTCCAGAATCGTCTTGATTCAGTAGAGAATGACCTTATGGAAGAAAATATGGACAACGCCCTCGGAATCAAGATGTATCTACATCAGGTTCGTCCGGAGACTATATCTCAGCTCGACAGCATCATAAATACACATCCCATATTAAAGGGCAACAATATTCTCGAAAAACAGCGCAGCGCATTGCTTGCAGCAGAAGAGACTTCAGTTGGCAAGATGTTCAAAGATTTTGAAATAAACTACAATGATTCTACATTCCGCCTGAGTGAAGTTGTCGGCAACGGCAAATATGTGCTTGTGGATTTCTGGGCAAGCTGGTGCGGCCCGTGTATCCGTCAGACTTCTGTAATTAAAGATATCCTTAAGGAATATGGACCCAAAGGTCTTGAAGTTATTGGTGTGGCAGTATGGGATGATCCGGAGAAGACACTACAAGGAATTAAGGATCATGACCTGCCATGGAGAAACGTAATCAACGCCCAGAACATTCCGTCAGAGATATATGGTTTCCAAGGGATTCCTTGTATAATTCTCTTTGGTCCTGACGGAACCATCCTCAGCCGTGATCAGCAAGGAGAAGAACTCAAGACAGATGTCGCCAAAGC
>JAIDJJ010000668.1 GCA_029052265.1 Muribaculaceae bacterium | reverse complement strand
GTAAGATCGTCGGCAGGTTCTGTTGTGTATAAGAGACAGGTGGCTTATGCCTCCCACGCCGGTATAAAATTTTATGGAGGAGAGGGGATTGGAACCGTAACTTTACCCGGACTTGGATTGGAAATAGGGGAGCCTGCGATAAACCCTGCTCCGCGAACAAACATAATTGACGAACTTTCGCCGCTATATTCAAGAGGACTGGACGTGACTATTTCCCTTGAGAACGGAAAAGAGTTGGCAGAAAAAACCTTTAATCCTCGTGTGGGCGTGGTAGGGGGTGTGTCGATTATAGGAACAACTGGAATTATCAGACCATTCTCTCATGAGGCGTTCATAGATTGTATCCGTAGGGGAATGGATGTCGCAATCGCTATGAGTTGTGAAAGGGTAGTGGTCAATTCCGGAGGGAAAAGTGAGCGTTTCATGAAAACATTATACCCCTCTCTACCTCCACATGCGTTTATTCATTATGGAAATTCTATCGGCGAGACTATGGAAATCGGTAAGGAGAAAAATGTGGCGAGAATGACCATAGGGATAATGCTAGGCAAAGCTGTGAAACTTGCGGAAGGGAATATGGATACCCATAGCCATAAGATCACCGTAAACAGAGAGTTCCTGAAACGATTGGCAAAAGATGCAGGTTGTTCTGACGAAGCTCTTACAGTTATTGATAGTTTTAATCTCGCCCGAGAGCTCCCGTCATTGCTGAGTGTGGCAGATGCTTCCTGTTTCTTCCCGGCTCTTCTGAAACGATGTCATCAGCAGTGCTCAGAAATATTTTCAAATATTCTTGATGCAGTGTTGCTGTCTGATGATGGAAAAATATTAAGTAGAATTGAATCATGAAAAATGCATTCGTAATAGCGGCTGCCTCGTCGGGAAGTGGAAAGACAACCTTATCCCTCGGACTCATGCGTGCCTTAAGTCGCAGAAATGTGGAGGTTCAGCCCTTCAAGTGTGGTCCGGATTACATTGACACGCAATATCACAGGATCGCCACAGGGAAAGATTCTATTAATCTGGATTTGTTCATGGCTTCCGAATCTCATGTCAGGAAATTGTTTGATACATACTCGTCAACTTCACAGGTGAGTATAATCGAGGGAGCGATGGGTATGTTTGATGGCTTCGACGGTATGGAAGGGAGCGCTGCAGACATAGCCCGTAAACTCAACGTATCGGTAATATTGCTTATAAATGCAGCGTCCACCTCTTTTTCTGTAGCAGCTATAATATATGGATTTACTCGTTTTTGCCCTGATGTGAAAGTTGCCGGAGTCATTTTTAACCGGGTGGCTTCCAGCAATCACTTTTCATTCCTGGAGGATGCATGCAGGGCTACCGGGGTGGCATGTTTCGGGTATATAGGCAAAAATGACGAACTGCGGACACCGTCACGTCATCTTGGGTTATCGCTTGAATCTCAGAAGAGGATAGAAAAATTTGTAGATAGAGCGGCTTTTGAGACAGAGAATACTGTGGATATAGACCGATTGCTGAATGCAACAATTATCCCAGACCGAAAAATTG
This sequence comes from Muribaculaceae bacterium, assembly GCA_029052265.1. GTDB lineage: Bacteria > Bacteroidota > Bacteroidia > Bacteroidales > Muribaculaceae > Lepagella. Next base: position 1,363 of record JAIDJJ010000668.1, on the reverse strand, counting down.
AGATACAGGATCTTCACAAGAGGAATCTGATGGTGGCTGTTGCCCGGGACGAGGCATTTAACTTTATCTATCCTGTAAATCTGGATGCATTTCATGCTGATATTGTCTATTTCTCTCCGTTGCATGACCGTATGCTTCCTAAGGCAGATTTGATCTATCTCCCGGGTGGCTACCCTGAACTGTTTGCAGCGGAATTGGAAAAAAATTTGGAGTTGCGACGGGCTATTAAAGAATATGCTGAAGCCGGCGGAAAAATACTTGCGGAATGTGGAGGTATGATATATCTTACCGAAGAAATTGACGGAAAGAAAATGTGTGGAATTTTTCCGGTGAAGACTTCGATGGAAAATGCTCACCTGCAACTTGGTTACCGTAAAATAGTGTTTGACGGATTTGAAATATCAGGACATGAATTTCACTACTCTGATGTCAGGGATACTATAGGTCTACCATCGATTGCACGACAATATAATATCCGTGGGAAAGAGGTGTCGACACCTGTATATAGATTTAAGAATGTAATTGCCGGTTATTCCCATTTATACTGGGGTGAGACCGATATTTTAAACCTTTGGAGATAATGAATAGAATTTACACAAGAACAGGCGACTCAGGGACAACAGGAATTCATGGCGGTCTAAGGGTCTCTAAAACAGATATCAGAATTGAAGCCAATGGCTGTATAGATGAATTGAATGTAGCGGTCGGTTCGATCCGTACCTCTTTATTGTCAGATCATGAGTGGCAGCCTCTGTTAAGGGATATACAGTTAAATCTGATGACAGCAATGAGTCTCGTTGCTACCCGTAGCGATATGAGAGAAAATAATTCTAATAGTCTTCCTAAAGATTTTGTGGATTCTTTGGAACATTGTATTGATGAAATCAACAGGAAATGTTCTCCTGCCGACAGTTTCATTTTGCCGGGAGGTACTCCATTGGCATCATCTTTTCATCAGGCAAGGGTTTTGGCAAGAAAAGCAGAGAGGTGGTTGTGGCGACTCCATAAAGAGGATCCGGTTCCTGAGACAATTCTAATCTACCTTAATCGGTTGTCGGATCTGTTTTTTATAATGTCACGTTACGAACTCCAGCAGGGAGATTGTAAAGAAGAGATATGGAGAGAGTTTGGATACAAGCGCAATCTTAAAGTTTCAAAATCTCCTCGAAAATCTGACGAAATCTTGAAAAAGAAAAAAGTTTGAATTACTTCATCAGGTCTTACTTGGAAGATTAATTTTGATTAGAGAACAAATCACCGCCGGGAAAAGGTTTTCCCGACGGTGATGTCTGTTCCGGCTTTGAAAATTCAATTCCCGGAGGTAGTATTGAGAGTAGGTGTGACCGGTTCGTCTGTACAGAGC
>JAIDJJ010000667.1 GCA_029052265.1 Muribaculaceae bacterium | reverse complement strand
CGTAAGATCGTCGGCAGCGTAAGATGGGTAGACGATATATGTTTAACAAAAATAAAAGGCGTCGGGAATACAACCTGACGCCTTTCTTATTTTATATTTATCCACTTATCAGATTTCCTTGTTGTGCTCAAGAAGAAGAGTCATTGAAGGACGGTCGCAGATCTCGGAAGGACCGAAATACTGGATTGGACCGGGATACTGATAGAGCGTGTTGAGAGCAAGAGTCTCACGCATTGAAGCATATTTGAGGTATGGACGACCGTTAAGGTTTACAAGTGCCTTCTGTATAACCGGCTTCATGTGACCGTGACGACGTTCCATATTCATCATCATCGTGATAGGTATACCGCCTGCAATCCAGTTCTCTGTGCTGTCGGTAAGATTACGCACGGAGCTCATATATCCGGTAAGACCGGCGTTGATAAGCATTGCGGCGTTAAAACCGAGTGCGTAGGTATAATCGGCATCAAAGTTTGTAGGATCGGCACAACGTCCTTCATAACCGAAGAAGTGATGCTGCGCATTGAATTTACCGGAATACTGACCCTCTTCCGCCATCTCTTCAAGACGCTTTGCAACCATCTGGCTGAGAAGGCTCTCTGTCTCGATAAGAGAAACCTGCACGTTACCATGGCTGTCGCGGTCAAGACTAAGCTGAAGGGCAATCGTTTTGGGTAGAGATTTGTAAAGATCCGCGTTTACAGGTGAAAGCATTGAATGTATCTTTTCAAGCTTCTCATCTTCTGTAAGGTTCTCAAGAGCGTCGCCGTTTGCAGCAAGAACGTCGTTGAGTTCCGAAATAAGATCTTTCATAGAGGGGATAAACTCGATCAGACCTTCCGGAACCAGCACTGTTCCAAAGTTCCAGCCAAGCTTAGCACGCTCTGCGATGACATAGCAAAGATAATTGACGATATTATCAAGAGTCATACGCTTTGCAAGCACCTCTTCCGAGATAAGGCAGACATTCGGCTGTGTCTCAAGGGCACACTCAAGCGCGATATGAGAAGCAGAACGGCCCATCAACTTGATGAAGTGATAGTATTTCTTTGCAGAGTTGCAATCTCGCTGGATGTTACCGATAACTTCGCTATACACTTTGCAAGCTGTATCAAAGCCGAAAGATGTCTCAATCCATTTGTTTTTCAAGTCGCCGTCGATTGTCTTGGGCACACCTATCACCTGAACACCCGCACCTATATTCTTGTAATATTCTGCAAGCACGGCTGCATTCGTATTGGAATCATCGCCTCCGATAATAACGAGAGCCTTGATATTGAGCTCTTTCAATATCTTGAGACCTGCCTCAAACTGCTCTGGAGTCTCCAGCTTTGTTCTGCCGGAACCGATGATATCAAAACCGCCGGTGTTACGGAAATCCTTGATATAGCCGGAAGTAAGCTCCATATACTGATGGTTGATAAATCCGGAGGGACCCATAAGGAAGCCATACAGACGGCATTCCTTGTTCAGACGTTTGATACCGTCAAAGATACCGCTCACCACATTGTGACCGCCGGGTGCCTGACCGCCTGAAAGGATAATACCTACATTGAACGGTTCTTCCACCCGTTCCTCTTTGTCGCTTTCTTCAAACTGTACTATAGGCAGTCCGTAAGTATGAGGGAAGAGCTTCTTGATTTCTTCCTGATCTGCAACTGATTGAGTTGCCTCTCCGATGTTCAGTTTCACCGGACCCTGCAACGCTTTGGGGAGTTTAGGCTGATATTCTGACCTAACTCTTTGAAGTGCACTCTTTTTCATTAGATTTTTTACCTGATTTGAGGTGATATATTTGGAACGCAAAATTAATCATTTCCAACGAAAAAAGCAAGAAAGCTAACAACTTTCCATCTATTTCAACTCTCGTCGTCCTTATTTCTTTGGCATCGCCCCATGAATCCTGGAAATTGTGCTTTTAAGCCATCCCGGAACAATCGCCGCACCTATGAGAAGATACACATAGTATGAAATCACTCTCCAGAATATGGCAAGTATTAAGGCAAGGCCTGCTGTAGGCACAAGGTCTCCATAATATTCGGAAAAAAGCCATTCGCTCAATCCTGACCCGCCGGGAGTCGGACTTATCATAAGCACTACCCAAATCACAAACTGACGGGCGAATATGACCCATTGCCACGGATCATCCTGGCTGAGAAATCCAAGAAACAAGGCATTCACCACCAGATAGCGGGATGTCCATGACAGAGCAGTCCCTCCGAACACTTCAAGCCAAAACCGGAAAGGCTTTTTTCTGAGCTCCTTTGAAGTTGCCACCATATTGTTGCCGAGATCTTCTGCCGACGACTGCCATTTTCGCAATAATTTCCAGGAAAATATTTTCCCTATCACTTTCCTTATCCACTCCGGCTTCCATATTATTCCGGTAAAAAGTATCAGTGTCCATACAAACAGACACGCATAAACAAGCCAGAAGGTGAGTTTTATTCCATGTGAAAAGGTGGCGCCTCCCGAAGCAAAGATTTCATTGGCAGGTGTGAGAAGTACAACCAGCGGACACCCAAGCACAAAAAACAACTCGTCAAGAAAGAGGGTTGTCATCATAAGGGTGGTTGCCCTTCCGAACTCGATTCCCTGGGAATTTAAAAATACCATCCCTAATGAACTGCCTCCTACCGCTGACGGAGTGATGCAGGAGGTGAACTCACATAAAAAATCCACTTTAAATGCCTTTCCCCACCTTAACTCATGATCTGTAAGCGCACGAAAACGCCAGCTCAAGCCAAAATCTCTTCCAAACATGAACATGAATGCAAGGCATATGCACAGAACCGTGCGGGCTGAGAAATCTATACCCTTCCACACTTCCTCAAGGTTCTCTTTTTTTGCATCTTCCCAAAACAGGTAGACCACCACTCCCAATCCGATCGCCACCGGAAGAATGACCTTCCACAATGCGAA
>JAIDJJ010000666.1 GCA_029052265.1 Muribaculaceae bacterium | reverse complement strand
GGGATATGGCATTCGAGTCTTATGGAACTGCTGAGACGTAGCTTCATGAGCTCCACATAGTCGGTGATGAATTTTATCTCTTTATCAATAGGGACATACGCCGAGGCTGCATCATAAATCATGAATCTTAGCATGCTGCTGAGATCATGTAGTGCTTTCTGTGCCCTTTCCGGAGAAATTGAAATGAGAGCATAAATGTTGTTTAGGGAATTGAAAAGAAAGTGAGGATTCAGTTGCGCCTTCAGACTTTTAAGTTCTATCTGCCGTCTTTCCGCATCAAGTTCGAGTTGCCTCCGGCGCATGTTCTCATGTTCTTTCGACAGTCGCAGGGCGTAGGCGAGGGCAACCGCAAAAATCATCATGATCCCGTCGCGGATCATGACTTTCAGATAGTTCATCAGGTATTGCCCTATGGAAAACGGCTGGTTCGCAAGGTGCTTGGGATGAGGTAGACCTCCGTGAGTCTCAAACCATAATGGTATGAGGGAACATTTGAACAAAATCAGGACGATATTGGTGATGAAAAAAAGAAATTGCCGGTCGGATCTGAAAAGTGGGGCGGGTACGATCCAGAAATAATTCAAGCAGAACACGGCAGTGTAAGACGTTGCCATGGCAATGCTCCACATGATCCATCCCCAGGGTTCGTCGCCTTTGGTAAGGATGGCGAGCATAGAAGGGAAATAGAATAGCAGAAACGCCAACAGTACAACTGTTGCCGTTTCTGCGAAATTCGACCTTACATTAAAATTTGCTCTTGATCTGTTATTGTCATTCATATCTGATTGCTTCGATCGGGTCAAGATTTGAGGCTTTTGCGGCAGGATAGAATCCGAAGATGATTCCGATTGCGGTGCATACCACAAAAGACAGAACCACAGAACTTGGGTCGATCTGTACCGGCCAATGAGCGAAAATCCGGATCATCCAGGGGGCTATCGCCCCTGTGAGGATGCCGAGAATGCCGCCGGTCACCGAAATTATTATCGCCTCTATGAGGATTTGTGTCATTACATCCTTCCGTGGGGCTGCGCTGCTCTGGAGCCG
>JAIDJJ010000665.1 GCA_029052265.1 Muribaculaceae bacterium | reverse complement strand
TGTCTTTGTTTTATAAGATCCTGCTTTTGAAACCGGACGCGGCAGGATCCTTATCAGAGCCAAAGCCGAAATAGAAAACGACGGCAATCATGACCAGATCATAATCTCAGAAATCCCTTATGGAGTCATCAAGAATGACCTTGTAAAAAGTATTGCGGATCTTGTCGAAGAACGTAAAATTGAAGGTATCGCCGACATTACAGACACCAGCGCACGCGGACAGATGCACATAGCCATCGACATTAAGAGGGATGCCAATGCAAAAGTCATCTTAAACAAACTTTATAAGATGACACAGCTACAGACCTCTTTCAGCGTAAACAATGTGGCTCTTGTAAACGGCAGACCAAAGACCCTCAACTTGAAAGAGCTATTGCAGGCGTTTGTCGATCACCGACATGAAGTAGTCATACGCAGGACAAGATACGAACTCAGAAAAGCGGAAGAGAGAGCCCACATACTGAAAGGGTTGATGATAGCTTGCGACAATATTGATGAAGTTATCGCAATAATCAGATCTTCCAGAACCACAGATGTGGCAAGAACACGCCTCTCTGAAAGATTCGGGCTTGATGATATACAGACTCGTGCAATTGTAGAGATGAGACTTCGTCAACTTACAGGATTGGAAATGGATAAACTCCGTTCAGAGTATGACGATCTAATGAAACTGATTGCACATTTGAACGACATTTTAAATAATGACGAAGTCTGTCGCAACGTAATGAAAGATGAACTCATTGAGATTCGCGACAAATATGGAGATGAAAGGCGAACCAAGATAAATATGTTCTCCGGTGACCTGAATGCTGAAGATTTTTATCCTGACGATGAAATGATAATAACCATATCTCATCTCGGATATATCAAGCGCACACCTCTTTCTGAATTCCGCGCCCAAAACCGTGGCGGGGTCGGAGCGAAAGGAAGCGACACAAGAGATTCAAATTTCATTGAGCACATCTATCCTGCATCAAACCACAATTACATGCTCTTTTTCACTCAGAAAGGACGCTGTTATTGGCTCAAAGTATATGAGATTCCTGAGTGCGCAAAAAATTCCAAAGGCAGAGCGATACAGAATCTTCTAAATATAGAGGCAGACGATTGTGTAAATGCATTCATCAGGGTAAAACACCTCAATGACAAGGAATACATCAATACTCACAATCTCATATTCTGTACAAAAAAAGGTGTAATAAAGAAAACGTCGCTTGAAGCATACTCTCGTCCAAGGGCAAATGGTGTAAATGCCATCATTATACGCGAAGACGACCAGCTCATACAAGTACGACTGACTGACGGCAATGCCGAAATCATTCTTGCCAACCGCGAAGGAAGAGCCATAAGATTCCACGAAAGCAAAGTAAGGGAAATGGGCAGAATGTCGACCGGCGTACGCGGCATGACTCTTGGAGAAGGCGATGACGAAGTTATCGGAATGATAACCATGACCGGAGCTCCGGATGAAACCGTCATGGTTGTATCCCAAAATGGTTATGGGAAAAGATCACCTCTTGAAGACTATCGCGTAACGAATCGAGGAGGGAAAGGTGTCAAAACGCTCAATGTCACGGAAAAGACGGGCGAG
>JAIDJJ010000664.1 GCA_029052265.1 Muribaculaceae bacterium | reverse complement strand
ATTCTTAACCCCGGAACATGAAGAAAAAAGAAATATAGCTGATATGATAATAAAATACAATCTCATTTTTTTATGCATTTTTTTATTTTTGCAGGCATTTTTTCAATCATTACAAAGAAGAACGGTACAAACACTATTCCCACAGTTATGGCTACAAGCATACCGAAAAAGACTCCCGTTCCTATGTCCCTGCGTGCGGCTGATCCCGGACCGGTTGCGAAAAGCAGAGGCAGCAATCCAAGCATAAACGCCAATGAGGTCATTACTATCGGGCGGAACCTCAACCGCGCTGCTGTCAAAGCGGCATGAACCGCATCTACCCCTTTGTCTACTTCCTCTTTTGCAAACTCAACAATCAGAATGGCATTCTTTGCCACAAGACCGACAAGCATTACAAGACCGATCTGGAAATAAATGTTGTTTTCAAGACCACATATCCAGATACCGAGATATGCCCCCAACCCTGCAACAGGAAGAGAAAGGATCACAGCCAACGGAACCGTCCAACTTTCATAAAGGGCGGCAAGAAACAGGAACACGAATATAAACGCGAGACCGATCACAAGTCCGGTATTGCCCGATTCATGCTTCTCCTGATATGAGAGTCCGCTCCATTCAACGCCAATATTGTCAGGCAATTTTTCATCTACTATCGACTGCAGTTTTTCCATTGCCTGACCGGTGCTGTAGCCATTACCGGCCTGACCGGATATGGTAGCCGAATTAAACATATTGAATCTTGACATTGTTCCTGGACCGGTGGTATAGTGCGATGATCCCAAAGACGATATCGGCACCATTGACCCGTTGGAAGCCCGCACAAAGAAGAGGTTCATATTATCCCTGCGTGAACGATAATCAGCCTCTGCCTGAAGATATACCCTATAGATCCTGTTGAACATGTTGAAGTCGTTTATGTATATCGATCCGGTAAACGCTTTCATTGTAGAAAAGATATCCGACACCGGAATACCCTGCATCTTCGCCCTGTCGCGGTCCACATCAAAATACAACTGCGGTATGTCTGCCTGCATCGAGGTTGAAAGTCCAGAGATCTCAGGTGATTTCTCCGCATATTTGCGAAGTGTGTCAACCGCCTGCTGAAGATCTTGATATGTAGCATCCGAACGAGCCTCCAGAACCATCTCGAAACCACCGGAAGTGCCGAGTCCCGGCACAACGGGAGGCATAAAAACATACACATTGCTTTCAGGATATTGTGAAAGATCCGCACGCACACGATCAGTGACTGCCGTTATGTCGGAAGACTCCCTTTCATCCCAAGGTTTGAGAATTACTGTCAATGCCACATGAGCGGGATTTGTGCCAACTCTGGGGGAAGACCCTGTCACGTTTAGCACATGGTCCACATCCGGATTGCTCATCAGATAATCCATCGCCCTGTCCGCAACCTCTCTGGTCCGCTCTATTGTCGCCCCTTCGGGAAGTTCAAGCTCAACTGTAAAATATCCTTGATCCTCTTGCGACATGAAACTGGTAGGAAGGAAGTAATTGAGAATGACTATAAGTCCCAAGGCACCTCCGAATATACCCCACATTACTGCCGGTTTGCTGACAGCCCGTGTAATTGTCCTGCCATAAAAACGGTTACCCTTCCCAAGCCAGTAATTGATCATCCGGAAAGCTTTGACTTTCTTCTTTTCTTTATTTTCCGGACGCAGAATCTTGCTACACATTACCGGAGACAAGGTCAATGCCACTATTGTGGATATTATAACAGAAACTGCGATAGTGATTGTAAACTGACGGTAGAGCTCCCCGGTTATGCCCGGCAGAAAACTTACAGGCACAAATACGGCACACAACACCAGAGACATCGCAATAAGCGCACTACCAAGATTTTTCATTGCCTTTGCTGTGGCTTCCTTTGGGGAAAGATGCTCGGCATTCATAATGCGGTCTACATTTTCCACCACAACGATTGCATCATCCACAACTATGCCTATTGCCAAAATTAGTCCAAGCAAGGTAAGCATGTTTAGTGAAAACCCGAACGCGAGCATCACACCGAACGTTCCGATAAGTGAAATCGGCACTGCAATGACAGGAATAATTGTAGCACGCCAGTTCTGAAGCGACAGGAAAACCACAAGGATCACAAGAATCAAAGCTTCGAAAAATGTGCGGTACACATGATGAATCGACTCAGATATATAAGTCGTCATGTCGAAAGGGATACCGTAGCTTATGCCTTCCGGGAAATTTGAGGAAATTTCCTTCATTTCCCGCTTTACGGCATCAGCCACATCCACGGCGTTGGCTCCGGGGAGCATAAAGATATTCAGAACTGCTGCATTAGCTTTGTCTATGCCGCTTTCTGTGGCATAACTCTGTGCTTCCAGCGAGATTCTTGCCACGTCCTTTAGACGGATTATTGAGCCGTTTGAACCTGCACGGACAACAATGTCTTCAAATTCCGACACTGAGGAAAGACGACCTCTGGCAATGATCGGCATAGTGATGTCGACATCTTTTGCCGGAGCCTGCCCCAACGCACCTGCCGCAGATTCCCGGTTCTGATCTTTCAGAACTGCCTGTATATCCTGCACGGTTATACCCAGATCGGCGAGTTTGTCTGGAGAAACCCATATCTGCATGGCATAATATCGACTTCCTACCGCACTTACGCTTCCGACTCCCGGGATTCTGCGTAATGGATCCACAACATTGAGTGTGGTATAATTACTGAGATATACCTCATCAAATTTCGGATCATCTGATGAAATAGTTATGGTCATCAGCTTGCTGACCGTTTCCTTTGACACTGAAATACCGTTCTGCACAACTTCTGCAGGAAGCCGTGACTCAGCTTTTTTTACCCTGTTCTGAATATCTACGGCAGCAAGCTCCGGATCCGTATCGGAATCAAATGTTACTAATGCCGAAAAACCTCCTGTATTTGAGCTTGTAGATGACATATATATCATTCCGGGGGTGCCGTTAAGCTCCTGTTCTATGGGTGTGGCAACAGCCTGTGTCACTGTCTGCGCATCCGCGCCGGGATAAGATGCCGTGACCTTAACAACCGGAGGGACTATCGGAGGATACTGATCAACAGGCAGCAGAATCAACGCGATTCCACCTATCAGCATTATAACGATAGATATTACTATTGAAAAGACCGGATGGTCGAGAAAAAAATTACTTTTCATCTTCTTTCACTTGAGCTCCATTGTTCTCTGTGTTGCCAGACTCCTTCTTATTATCATCTGCCGCAGCAGGGATAGGTTTCACTATCATTCCATGAGTGAGCTTGTGATATCCCTCTACAACTAATTTTTCATCCTTGGCGAGTCCGCGTTCGATAACTATATTATTGCCGATCTCCGGACCTGTCTCCACAAAGCGCTTCTCGACTATGCTGTCAGGACGCACCACGTACACAAACGCGCCACCTTTTTCTATGATCATCGCCTTTATAGGAACTGTTATTGCATTCTCCCTCACATCAAGCAGCACCTTTACCTTTGTAAACTCACCCGGAAGAAGACTGCGGTCCGGGTTAGGCATTTCCGCACGCACGGAGAACGTGCCGGTCTTGGGATCTACCTGCGGATCGGCAAAATCCACTTTTCCCTGATGTGGATAGACAGTTCCATCTGCCAAGGTAATCGTGACAAAGGAATCCCACTTGTTGCTGGGATTTTGTGTGCCAAGATTGACATTTCGTTCCTTGCTATTGAGATAATCAAGAGCTGTCATCGAAAAGTCTACTCTTACTGTATCGCTTTTTACTATGGTAGCAAGCAATGATTTCCCTCCTGACGGACCAACCAGGGTGCCTATATCCGCCACCCTTTCAGAAATATAGCCGGAAATCGGCGATGTCACTCTTGTATAACCGAGTGTCAACTCTGCCTGTGTCAGATCCGCCTCACTGACTGTGACCTCGGCTTTGGCACTTTCATAGGCAGCGATAGCATTATCAAGATCAAGCTGAGACGCCGCATTTTGCTCATAAAGAGGACGTATACGGTTTAAATCGCGCTCCGCTTTCTGCGCTATAGCCTTTGCTTTACTGAGTTGTGCCTTTGCCCTTTCCACATGTGCTTTATATAGTTTCGGGTCAATAATAAAAAGAGTCTGCCCTTTTTCTATATAAGAACCTTCTTTAAAAAGCATACTTTCAAGATAGCCTTCCACACGGGCGTGAACTTCCACAAATTGCTGGGCACGGATCCTGCCGGAATATTCTCCGTAGACCTTAACATCTTCTGTAATGACATTCTCAACTTCTACGGTCGGAATATCTGCAATCTCCGGTTTCGGACGGAACACAAACCATGCGATAACTGCAAATAACACAGCTGCCACAACTACCGGAACTCCTATCTTGAATTTTTTCGATTTGATTAGGTGACGTCCTTCGTTAGAGACGTCTTCAAAATGGATCTTTTTCATCCTTGATGTCTTGATTTGATGACTTAATGGAAAACGATGAGGGTTATTTAAACATTTTTACCCAAGGGATATCCTGACCTTAATAT
>JAIDJJ010000663.1 GCA_029052265.1 Muribaculaceae bacterium | reverse complement strand
GGATTTATTTTCTCACCGAACTTTACTTCATACACCTTGTATTCCTTCCCGTCGACTACATAAGATAGTTTGTATGTATTTGCAGCGAAAGACCCAGACACAGTCACGTCTTTTGCAGGCATAGTCTCGGGAATGTTGTCCCAGCCGGAGAAAGTATACCCCTCTTTAACGGGAGCTTCTTCGGGATTTATTTTCTCACCAAACTTGACCTCATACACTTTGTATTCCTGCCCGTCGACGTTATAGGTCAGTTTATAAGAATTGATAGTATAACTACCTGAAACAGTAACATCATTGTCAGGCATAGTTGCGGGCAGATCCTTCCAGCCGGAGAAAGTGTATCCCTCTTTTTCAGGTGCTGAGACAGGTACAATTTCAGCACCATATTCCAGCGTGACAGACTCATAAGTTTCCCCTTCGATAACGTATGAGAGGGTATGAGAGTTAAGTTTGAAAGTCGCCTCTAAAGACAGATTGTCAGTTACAGTGATTGAACGGGTTGGATCAGTAACACCGTCATTCCATCCGGCGAAGCTGTAATGTTCATCAGGAATTGCGGATACTTCCAATATGGTATCCTCGGCATATCTGCCGTTTTCCAGACTAACAGAACCTCCTTCAGAAGCAGAGAACGATACGTTGAAATACTTTATGATAGAGATGTTATAGGGAGAAGATGGGATACCGATCGCTTTGTTTGCTTCAAAAGGTATTGACACCTTCTCGATTTCGGTTATTGCACCTGTTTTTTTTTCTTTAATTTTAAAAGAGACCTCTTCTCCGGACTCAGAGTTGGATCGGATTCGCATATAAAGGCAGTTGTCAACACCGTTAATGCCTTCCGCAATACCTCTGCATTCCGAATCGACAAATGCTGCGACCTCATATTTCCCAAGGTCGACAGGAATTTTGTCTTTGGCAAATGCCACATCAAAATAAAGACTCATGTCATAACGATAATTAGCCGGATTAACTGTCCATTCGTTGGCTGCATTGACTTTTGCCGATGAAAAGACAGATAAAATCAGCATCATCAGCGTTATAAGCCGGTTGCTAATTGTTTTTTTCATTGGTGGATAGAAAATGTTTATTAAATCGTTAGTTAAAATTTAAGATCTATGAATGATTTCCATACAATCGTGGAAGAGTGCATGTGAATACCGGGTAGATTGTCCGGAAAGAGGATTGATATAATCCTTTCATGTTGTTATGAAATAGAAATCCAGGCATCATTATAATGTCGATAGATTTATTCTTAAATTTATATCTGCCGAGTTATCCCTAATTTACAAGCAATACCGCGCCCAATGGCTACCAACTATATTTACAGACATAAAATATGCAGTCATGGAAAAATCTATAACTGCATTAATACTGTAAATAAGTTTAGGGTAACTATTGAATCGTTGTTATAATCAGCGCAGAAGTCGCCATCAGTCAAGCGATTGTTTCTCAGATTATTGCGAGAATCAGAGATAAGATGGACAATTCAATTGGAATTATGTTGCAAAATTAAGTAAAAAAAGTGTAATACCCGTATAGTTTTTAATCAAAATTTTAAGGAATGTGCTCTAAGAAACTGTTTAAATTTATTTTATCTTGTCATTGAGTTCTTTGTCGGCATCTTTATGATATTTATTCAGTCAT
>JAIDJJ010000662.1 GCA_029052265.1 Muribaculaceae bacterium | reverse complement strand
CTCTTTGATGAGATTGTTTTATACTAATGAAATAAAGATTTTAGAAACTCCGGCATGTTATTGTCATCTTTTCCATTGGTCATAAGTATCTTAGTCTGGTCACTGTCACTATGCTATGTAGAATCAGTTTGATAATATACCGTAATCTTAAAAACAAAAAGTTTAAGCAGCTTTATTTGTAGCATCAATCATTCTTATAATGAACGTAATTTAGATGGTGATATTTCAATTAATTCAGAAATATATAAGGAATATTTGTTAAAAAATACGATTGCTTTATCTGCATGGGGCGCTCTATTGGAATGACAGAGCCCCCGCCACATACGCAATGATATGGCGGGGGCTCCTATCATTATCACCGGAGCAAAAACATATGATGGTGGAATGCCTGATTTTGTGTGCCTTGGAATATACGGAGAAGCGGTTAGAAAGTGTAACCGATACCAAGATGGAAAGTGGGGGTATGGTTGCCGTAGTCGGCAATCTTGATGAAATCAGTTCCGAAATCGGCGCCTGCATAGAATTTGTTGATCTGGAAACCGAATCCTATGTGCCATCCTGCCTGAAAGCGTTTCATGCCTATCTCATCGTCAAACAGACTTATGCTCTCGCTTTCGTGCTGACCATTGTATGAAGCCTTTGCCGATAGTTTTGCCAACGCATTCAATTTAAGATTGAATCCTGCGAACGGAATGAAGGCTACGTTTGAATTTTCACCAAACACCAGTTTGTAGGCTATATCAAGGGGCACGTTGAAACTCATTGTTGTCAGGCTTCCGGACATTTTCAGACCTGATTCAGATGCACTCTCGGACTCAAATCCCATATCCATTTTCAATCCTGTCTGAAAGAAGAGAGGAGTGTTTCTACTTAGGGCGAAGCCGTGAATATAACCGATTTCAAAACCGTTTGTACCATCTCCCCCAAGATCCCGATACTGATACATGAGGGTGATTCGGTTGTAGTCCGCGTTCGGGTCAATAGGTGTCTGGGCTTTCACGCTTTGACATGACATCACAATAATCATTGCCAAGATAAGGAAAATTCGTTTCATAACAGTAACAATAATAATTTAGTTGGAAATTGGGTTATTAATAAGTTTGTGCCTCCTAAAATACATTATTTTTGAGTATTATACAATTATTATCGGAAAAAAACTGTGCGAATAAATGTAAATAATAAAATATCCGGGTGTTCCTTTATAAAGGAACACCCGGATATTTTATTAT
>JAIDJJ010000661.1 GCA_029052265.1 Muribaculaceae bacterium | reverse complement strand
TCTTTACATAGATGAGTATCTTAATGGGAAAAGTGATGAAGAACGTCAGCAGTTTTATGAAAAACCGGTTGACAAGCAATATTCAACCATAATGGCATGGAAACGGCGTCGGGATCTTGCCGGAAGCAATACAAATGTCTCTTCTGTTGCTGCGATGACTGAAGCTCTCCGAAAAGTGAAAAAAGCCATTCCTTCCCTTGATTCCCTATCTCCAAAAGACGCTGACAGACTTCGCACTGCCCTTCACGAAATTTATTATGACATAGACAATTTTGACAAAATCAAAAAGGGTCAGCTGCTTCGTGAACTTGAATCGGAGAAGGAAAAAATTGTCAAACAAACGGAAAGCCTTGACAGAAAAATTGAGGCTCTACGCCAAGAGCTTAGTTAATAAATGTTAAATATACGTCTTCTTCTGAACTTTTCTCCATAATGAAGGTTTTTACTTATGAAAAGAAAGAAGATAGATTTTTGTTCATTAAGTTTATGTACTGACAAAGGGCAGAACCTCTGTCAACAAAAGGCGCCACTCGTGAGAGCGGCGCCTTTTATTTACGACCGATTGTCGACAGCACGCAGACGCGTGATTATTAAATCCGATACCTCACTTACCTTTGCAAGCTCCTTTTTCAAATTTTTCTGGGCATTGATACCAGCAAGATATATAGGCACACCTATTGGAAACATAAGCATGAAGACCCATCCGATCCATTTTCTTCTCGCCGGCTGATAAAGCCAAAGACGCCTTATTACCGGATAGTCCATCAGTTTATTCACCGCTACCTGATCCCTGCAATCTGTAAGGTATTCCACATCCCCGTCAAGCCGCTCGCTTATTCCAGATATGGTCGCCAAGTCATATCCCGATGTCCAATATTGCCTGTAGGTGGCAACGCCTGCGTGATTTGAGATGAACGCCTTGCATTCTTCGCTTAACCCAGACAGCATAGATATTGCCGATTCGGCAGATATATCATTGATGATGACTTCTTTGTATGCAACACTCCTTTCCTGCTTCCGTCCGAACAATTTACGGAAAAATTCCTTGTACCTGTCTCCGTCGAACACTGCGGAATCGTTCATCGCCTTATACGTGACATATATTCCAAGGGGCGCCAACACGAATGTGGAAAGCCATATGCCTGCCCATACCTCCCATCTGCCGTCACGCGCCATCTTATAACCAGAGTTGTCGATTATGTAATAAAACAAGAACAGCAAAACTGATATGACAAGAGGTGTGCCCAGACCACCTTTCCGTATGATCGCACCAAGGGGGGCGCCTATGAAGAAAAATATAAGACACGCTACAGATAAGGTGAATTTTTTCAACAGCTCGATCTTATGTCTACGGATGGTATTTTTGTCATCATGCACCATCATAGACTTGAACTGATAATCCCCAAGCTGTCGCTGTGATATATTTAAGGCGGCATCGATTGTCTGATCACGTATTACCGGGGTCAGGCTCAACAATAAAGAATCAACATTGACAGGAACAATATTTGAAAGAGTGTCCTTTCCAGCAACTTCTTCTTCTGTCATGTCACCGTAAGGGGAATGAATGCCCCCTCCTGCCGAATATCTTGCAGGGTCGTCCCTGAAACGCCCTTGCAACAATGGAAATGCGGAATTTTTCAATTCCGCCCCATAAACCTGTCCGGTAGAATCAAGTCGCAAGCCTACCGAGTCTATGGTATGCTGAAGCTCTTTCATGTTTTTACCAACATACTGGTTTCGCATGCCACCCTCGTCAAGACGGTTGAAATTGGCGTCAAATGGGATCAGCACCTCTTTGTCGAGGAATGATTCCCTGCGGAAAGGGACATTTTTGTCAAGGCTTTTCTGCTCCCGGAGATTCTCAAACTGTTCGCCATGAAAAAGATGAAGATACAGGTAACGTTTATCTCCCGTAAAGGCAAGACGACCGGAATCGGCAAGGAGGATAGTTGAATTGTCACCTCCATGTGTGACGTCATATATCATAAGGTCATAAAGCATACCGGTCTCACGGTCTTTATGCTGTACGAAAAGATTATATCCCGGAATCTGGTCATAGACCACACCCTCCGGAATTTCCACTTCTGGAGATTTCTGCCGCATCGAAAACACCAGGGTCCACATCTTGACCTGTGCATTCGGAAGCACGTTGTTCTGGAAAAAAAACGCCCCTATCGCAACAAATGTTATCAACACTATCAGCGGACGCATCGCATGAAGGAGCGACACTCCGGATGCCTTCATCGCCGTAAGTTCAAACTTCTCTCCGAAATTACCGAATGTCATAAGGCTCGCCAGCAATATCGCGAGCGGCAATGCCATCGGCACCATTGTTACGGCTGCATAGAAAAACAATTCGCCTATCACCGACATCTCAAGACCCTTCCCGACAAGTTCGTCAATAAATTTCCACAGAAACTGCATCAATACGATAAACAGCACTATGAAAAAAGTCATGGCGAAAAGCGGAAGAAAGCTTTTCAATATAAATCCGTAGAGTCGCTTTATTATTCTCATTTTTAATTTGTCTTCCCCTCCATGCCTGCATATCATATGCCCACGGAGTTAGTTGTTATTGCTATTGAATTGTAAAATTACAAAAAAATGATGTCTTATGCAGAATAGATATTTGAAAAAAACTCCCGGAGACACAATTATACAACTTTTATATTAATTTTTACCTCCAAAGACGCCTCTATTGAAAATGTTTTTATAACTTTGCAAGAACCTTAAACCATGTGACACGCCGTTCTTATGGACGGCTCTGCCCCATCCGAATTTATTAACATATATAACCACATATCAGTCATGTCATTATTTGAAAGACTTACTAAAAAGGCTCAGGAACACCCCCAGCGCCTTGTGCTGCCGGAGTCTAAAGAACCCCGCACTCTCCAGGCGGCAGAACAGATCATAGCCGGAAAAATTGCGAACATCGTTTTTCTCGGCAAGAAAAATGAAATCCTTGCCGAAGCTGAGAAGCTTGGTCTGACACATATCGGCGAGGCTGAATTTCACGATCCAGACGACACTTCCTTTACTGAAAAATACGCCGAGCTCTTCTGCGAACTTCGCAAGAAAAAAGGCGTGACTCTTGAAGATGCCCGCTACACTGTGAAAAATCCTCTCTATCTCGGATGCCTTCTTATCAAAGCCGGTGATGCCGACGCCATGGTGGCGGGAGCTCTCAGCCCTACTTCAAGTGTATTGCGCGCGGCTTTCCAGGTGTTGAAGACAAAACCGGGAATATCGGTAGTCAGCGGTGCTTTCATAATGCTTCTGCCGGAAGATTGCAAATATGGCGAAAACAATATGCTCGTGTTCGCAGACTGCGCCGTGGTGCCCGACCCTACGAAAGAGGAACTTGCAGAAATTGCCATCGCGACTGCCAAGACTACAAAAGATATCGCAGGGCTTGATCCTGTAGTGGCGATGCTCAGTTTCTCCACAAGAGGAAGCGCAAGCCACGAGCGTGTCGACAAGGTGCGCGAGGCAACTGAAATTGCAAAGGCAAAAGACCCGTCGCTCGTAATCGACGGCGAGATGCAAAGCGACGCCGCAATTGTGGCTTCTGTAGGTTCGCTTAAAGCTCCTGACAGCAAAGTTGCAGGAAAAGCAAACACTTTGATTTTCCCTTCTCTTGAAACCGGCAACATCGCCTATAAACTTGTGCAGCGTCTCTCCGGTGCCGGAGCTGTCGGTCCTGTACTTCAAGGTCTTGCCGCACCTGTAAACGACCTTTCCCGCGGTGCCACCGTAGAGGATATCGTCAACACTATAATCGTCACTTGCAATCAGGCTATCGGTGACAAAAATCTATAATCAACCCAATATATCCTTATGAAAATTCTTGTGCTCAACTGCGGCAGCAGCAGCGTGAAATACAAACTTATCGAGTCTGATTCAAAAGAAGTGCTTGCAGAAGGCGGCGTGGAAAAAATCGGACTTCCCGACTCTTTCCTTAAATTCAAACGTCCTGACGGAAGCAAGGAGGTGATAACTGTCGACATGCCTACAGCCAAGGAAGCTGTAAAGAATGTGCTTGACATTCTCACTGACCCTAAAGAAGGCGTAATCAAGAGCTTCGACGAGATTCAGGCGGTGGGACACCGCGTGGTGCATGGCATGGAAAAATTCAACAAGTCTGTGCTTATCACTCCCGAAGTTATTGAAAAGGTTAAAGAATGTTATGCGGTGGCTCCTCTGCACAATCCTGCCAACGTCACCGGTATCGAGGCTGTTTCTTCCCTGATGCCTGATGTGCCTCAGGTGGCTGTATTCGACACTGCATTCCATCAGACCATGCCTGCGGAGGCATATATGTATGCACTCCCCTATGAGGCATATGAAAAATATGGCGTACGCCGCTACGGGTTCCACGGGACAAGCCACCGCTACGTATCCCGCCGCGCATGCGAGTTCCTCGGTCTCCCTTATGAGAAACAGCGTATAATCACATGCCATATCGGCAACGGCGCAAGCATCACCGCCATCAAAGACGGCAAGAGCGTCGACACTTCAATGGGTCTCACTCCTACAGAGGGTCTTATGATGGGCACACGCGTCGGTGATGTCGATCCCGGAGCACTCGTTTACATGATGGAGCGCGAAGGTCTTGACGCCGAAGGATTAAGTAAGCTTATCAACAAACGGAGCGGAGTTGCTGGTGTCACTGAGCTCTCAAGCGACATGCGCGACATCGAGGCTGCCGTGGAGGCTGGCAACGAAAGGGCTACACTTGCTCTCAATATGTATGAATACAGAATCCTGAAATACATCGGTGCATATACTGCAGTGCTTGGCGGTGTAGACATCATTGTCTTCACAGGCGGTGTCGGCGAAAACCAGACAGGCACTCGCGAACGCATATGCAAGCAGCTTGCATATATGGGCGTCACTTTCAATGCAGAAGCCAACAAGAGCCGTGGTGAGGAAATCGAAATTTCCGGATCAGATTCCAAAGTGCATGTAGTTGTCATTCCCACAGACGAGGAAATGATGATTGCAGAAGACACCGCCACAATCGTAAAAGAATGATTTTCCATTAAATGTCAAGCAAAATTCTTTATTCATTACCATGAAGACCTTTGCTATTGACATTTCATTACAATAAGATGCCGCGCCTGAACGTTTTTGTTTCAGACGCGGCTTTCTTTTGCGTCTTATCTGACTTATGCTCGATTTCATTACTTGGAACGCGGATCCAATCGTTTTCAGTTTAGGCCCCATCTCGGTGAGATGGTATGGTCTCGCCTTTGCCGTCGGCTTTATGATCGGTTATAATATTGTCGCAAAAATGTTCAAACATGAGGGAGCCCCCGAAAAATGGCTTGGAATTTTGCTGGCTTATGTGGTGATAGCCACTATAATCGGAGCCCGGCTCGGTCATGTCTTTTTCTATGAATGGGGATACTATTCCCAACATCCCGCAGAAATATTTAAAATATGGAAGGGAGGGCTTGCATCTCACGGTGGCACAATTGCAATTATAATTGCAGTGTTCCTTTTCTCCAGATTCGTTACAAAAAAGCCCGCATCATGGACATTTGACAAACTGGTAATCCCGGTAGCCCTTGTGG
>JAIDJJ010000660.1 GCA_029052265.1 Muribaculaceae bacterium | reverse complement strand
ATCTGGTTCCGTTTGTGAGAGTTCGAGTCTTTCCAAGGCAACAAAAAGCGGATGTCTTAAGATGTCCGCTTTTATTGTCATATAACATTCTATGGTTTTAGGCGTTGTTTGTTAATGAGGTCATACCTTTGTGAAGGGATATGACATCAGATATAAGGCAGACTCTGAATATGTGCGAAAGATCTATTGAAATAAAAGGTGTGAGGGTTAATAATCTTAAAAACATTACCCTTTCCCTTCCCTTAAATAAGTTTATAGTTGTTACTGGAGTCAGTGGCTCCGGTAAATCTTCATTAGCATTTGATACTTTATATGCGGAGGGGCAACGCCGTTATGTGGAAAGCCTTTCTGCGTATGCGCGTCAGTTTCTTGGCAGACTAGCAAAGCCCGAGTGTGATTATATAAAAGGTCTTCCTCCGGCAATTGCAATTGAGCAAAAAGTCAATACGCGAAATCCACGTAGCACAGTGGGGACCTCTACGGAAATATATGATTATCTGAGAATGTTGTTTGCCCGGATTGGTCACACATATTCTCCAATATCTAATATAGAAGTTAGAAAACACAGCATAGAAGATATTGTAACGACAGTGCTCTCCTACCCTGAAGGAACCCGTATGGCTGTTTTGGTGGATATAAACTTATTACCAGGGCGTAGTCTCAGCCAGCAGTTGGAAATATATATGAAAGAAGGATATTCCAGGCTTGAAATCGATGGTGAATTTGTTGAGATTCAGGAAATTCTAAAGAATGATGAATTATTGACACGCTATAATGATAATTGTCGATTGCTGATTGACAGACTTTCGGTTTCTTCTAATAAGGACGAGGTTTCACGCCTTACAGATTCTGTTGAAACTGCATATTATGAAGGTCATGATGAGTGTATCATTAAAGTTTGGAGTAGAGATGGGCAGCATGAACATCGCTTCTCAAAAAAGTTTTCAGCAGATGGAATGGAATTTCGTGAGCCAAGTGATCTTATGTTTAATTTTAATAATCCTTATGGTGCATGTCCTGAATGTGAAGGTTTTGGAAAAGTGATGGGAATAAGTGAGGATCTTGTTGTTCCGGATAAATCTCTATCCGTATTTCAGGATGCCGTTCAATGTTGGCGTGGTGAGAAAATGAGAGAATGGAAGAAACATCTTATTCACATTGCACCACAATTCAGTTTTCCTATTCATACGCCATATGCAGATCTCACAGCATCTCAAAAAAAGTTTTTATGGAAAGGCAATTCTACATGGGAAGGTATAGACGGTTTCTTCAAGTGGGTTGATGAAAATCAGTATAAGATCCAATATAGGGTTCTTAAAGCCAGATACAGGGGGAAGACCACATGTCCACTTTGTCATGGCTCCCGCTTGCATCAGGACGTAGAATATGTCAAGATAAATGGACATACTATTACAGATCTTGTCAAAATGCCTGTCAATAAACTAAGAGAACTGTTTTTAAACATTAATCTTTCCGAAACAGACAGACAAATAGCTAAAAGATTGATTACCGAAATCAACAACCGTCTGGAATTTTTGGATGAAGTTGGACTCGGTTATCTTACTCTGGACAGACTCTCGTCTACTCTTTCGGGAGGAGAGAGTCAGCGTATTAATCTTGCTACTTCTCTGGGATCATCCTTAGTGGGATCTCTTTATATACTTGATGAACCAAGTATCGGTCTTCATTCCAGAGATACCCGACGTTTGCTTGCGGTGTTGCGTCGTCTTCAGCAAATAGGTAACACTGTAGTTGTTGTAGAGCATGACGAAGAAATCATGCTTGCAGCAGATGTGATTATAGACATAGGTAAAGATGCCGGAAGGCTTGGAGGAAATTTGGTGTATATGGGAGATATAAAAAAGGCTGTCAATGATAATGACCATACGGATTCATACACAGTAGAATATCTCCGCGGAACAAGACAAATTGACTATTCGCCGCTCAGGCGTCCTTGGAAAAAATATATTGATATTATAGGAGCTCAAGAAAATAATCTTAAGGATATTGATGTGAGATTTCCTTTAGGTGTAATGACTGTAGTCACCGGTGTAAGCGGATCAGGAAAATCTACATTAGTAAGAGAAATATTATATAAGGCATTGTCGCGTCATCTTGGAAATGCGGGAGAGGCTCCGGGTACTCATCGCAAGCTTGGGGGAGATCTGCGGGAAATCAAGGGGGTGGAGTTTGTTGACCAAAATCCTATAGGCACATCTACAAGGTCAAATCCTGCTACATATTTGAAAGCTTTTGATGAGATTCGTAAACTGTTTTCAGAACAGCAATTGTCGAAGCAGATGGGATTTTCCCCTTCTTATTTTTCATTCAATTCTGAAGGTGGCAGATGTGAAGAATGTAAAGGTGAGGGCTCAATAACAATTCCTATGCAATTTATGGCGGATATTCAAGTAGAATGTGAAGTTTGTCATGGTAAACGGTATAAAAAAGAAGTTTTGGATGTAGAATATCGTGGAAAAAATATTTACGATTTTCTTGAAATGACTATTGATCAGGCTATAGAAT
>JAIDJJ010000066.1 GCA_029052265.1 Muribaculaceae bacterium | reverse complement strand
AAGAGGAGGGCAGTTCATACATTGATGAGGAAGGAGACCTTGTCACGCAGATAGTGGAAGGGAGGGATTGTGTCTTCACCACCTATGCAGAAGGGGGAAAATGTCTTTGCGCTCTTGAGAAGGCATACAGAGAGGGGAAACTTCCTCAGTTAAAACCGTCGTCCTGTCATCTTTATCCCGTAAGATTAAAAAAGCTGGGAGATCTCACAGGGGTGAACCTTCACCGTTGGAAAATCTGCAAGTGTGCAGAAATCAACGGCAGACTAAAGAAGGTCAGGGCTTATGAATTTTTAAAAGAGCCGTTGATCAGGAAATTCGGGGGGGCGTGGTATGAAGAATTATGTCAGACGGCGGATGAATGGTTGAAACAGCAAAATAAAGTTTGAAACAAAAAAAGCAAGTGGACGGATTTCACAACCAGTCCACTTGCTTGTTTTTGCTTAACTAAATAAATTCTTACATGTTAGGATTATAGATACCTAAATTTCATTGCAAAATTACAACAAAATAGTGATAGTATCATAATATAAAATGTGAAAAAATATTAAATCATAAAGATATTGTTGTTCCGATTATTTTAAGAGCACACTTTAAAGAACGCTTTTAAGGAATGCGCTCTTAAAACGCTTGACAACATTGCCACCCCAATTCAGTGAATGCGAATGGTAGATATTTGATATTGCTTCCGCGACCTCCGTTCAAGGTGCCAATTTGGCATCTTGAAAGTTCATCTTTGGTTAATTCAAACATGAAATCATCCCCTTCGAATCTTTCGGGATTCCTTCAGACAGCTCTTTTCAGTTGACTTGTCTCAACGCCATACATTGCTGCCAGGTCAAAATCGAGCATTACTTTCTGCCCTCTTATCTCATAAATCTTGGAGCGTATTATCTCTAATTTATTCATAGCATTCAGTTTTAAGGTTACTATCTTGTCACAATGCGCGCATGGTGTCACTCTTCACGGCTTCATGTCCCGCTCACGCTATAGCCAATCATATGCACATTTATTTTTTGTAGGTACATACAAATCAAAACTCCAACTAATTCAATTTGAATTGGCTGGAGTTTTAAGTGGTATCTCCATAGGGAGTCGAACCCTAATCGTCGGAACCGGAATCCGATATTCTATCCATTGAACTATGGAGACAATTGAAATAAGTGAAATTAATGCAACAGTCTGACGGCTGATGTCTTTATTCACTTGTCTGATGTTTTGCAAAGTTAAGCAATTTTTCCGAACTTTGCAAAACATGGCAGAAATTAATCGCACCTAAAGACTTCAGGGTGTTGGTATTTGCCGTGCAATATGATAAAAATTAGCAATATATGGATGTAAAAATAGAAAGCGGATGGAAAGAGCGTTTGGCAGAGGAATTTGAGAAGCCGTATTTTCACGCCCTGGTGGAGCGGGTCAGGCATGATTATGCAGATCCACAGGTGAAAGTTTATCCTCCCGGTAAGGAAATTTTCGCTGCCTTCGACGCATCAACGTTTGATGAGACCAAAGTGGTTATTATCGGACAAGATCCATATCATGGTCCCGGACAGGCAAACGGATTGTGTTTTTCAGTCGCTCCGGGAGTCCAGATGCCCCCGTCGCTGGTCAATATTTTTAAAGAAGTGAGTGCAGACACCGGGGCTCCTATACCAGCCGACGGAGATCTCAGACGATGGGCAAAGCAGGGGGTATTGTTGCTCAATTCATCGTTGACGGTCAAAGAACATCTGCCAAAGTCTCATTCAGGAATCGGGTGGGAGACATTTACAGATGCGGCGGTAGATGTCCTTGCGCGGTCAAAAGACAATCTTGTATTTCTGTTATGGGGATCTGACGCAATAAAGAAGGGTGCAAAAATAGACAGGAACCGTCATCTGGTACTTACCTCACCTCACCCGTCGCCGTTATCGGCGCACCGTGGCTTTTTTGGCAACCACCATTTTACGAAGGCAAACGAATATCTTGTAGCTCACGGAAAAACTCCAATAAAATGGTGAGGCAATTGTATAAGGCGGTGTTGGCAGTAGCCTTGTCTTTCCCTTCATTTATTTATGGTGCCACCATAGATACCATGACAGGAGTCTTTGACAATAGAGTAAAAACATTGTCCTTGAGCAATCCCGACAGTTTCATGTCGCCTCCGGTGATCAACCTTTCTTCCGGGAGCCGTCTGGCACTGAATTTTGATATAATCGGAGACAGCCATGAGTATCTGCGTTACCGCCTGGTGCATTGTAATGCCGACTGGCTCCCTTCCCGGCTTCTTGAGCCCGAATATGTAGGAGGATTCAATGAAACAGAGGTTTCCGATTATGCATATTCTTCAAATACGTATGTGCATTATGTAAACTATAATATAGAACTGCCCGGAGAGGAAATGAAATTTCTTGCAAGTGGAAACTACCTTCTTCAGGTTTATCCGGAAGGGAATCCGGAGCAGTTAATATTGCAGCAGCGGTTTTATGTGTCGGAAGATTCGGTGAGAGTGTCGGGAGGGGCGAGCGGCAGGACAGACGTCGGTCTCAATACGGAATACCAACAATTGGATTTCACTCTGTCCACCATGCTCCCTCAGTCAGCCAACCTGTATCAGGATGTGGTGGTCACAGTCACACAGAACAACCGTCCGGAGACCACCCGCACGATCGCTCATCCGTTGAGGGTGGAGGGAGACAAGATTGTATATTCCCATCTTCCCGACCTGATTTTCAGGGCGGGGAACGAGTACAGGCGGTTTGAAACAGTCAGGGCAGACTATGCGGGGATGCACGCGGATTCAGTAAAATTCGGGGGAAGCAACTGGCACTCGTGGCTTACTCCCGATGAATCGCGGGTGGATAAGGACTATACGTATGACAGCACTCAGCACGGAAGGTTCAAGATCGATGAGTATAGTGCCGATGATCCCGATCTCGGTGCGGATTATGTCACTGTTCATTTTACTCTTGATATCCCAGAACTTACGGGAGGGGAGGTGTATGTTGACGGAGATTTCTCATTTCACCGCTTCGGGAGATTCAACAAGATGGTCTACGACAGAGGGAAAGGGGCATATGTAGCAGAGATCCCATTAAAACAGGGAAGCTACAACTATCAATATGTTGTAGCTTCCCCGGAAGGAAATGTCGATCCGTCGCCGATAGAGGGCGACAAATATGAGACCCGGAACGAATATCTTGTCTGTGTCTATTACCGGGCGCCGGGTTCACGCGGAGACAGGCTTATAGGGACAGCTGTTATTATTCCCGGGCAAGTATGAGCGCCGAGTATGGGGCAAGGATGATTTTTCCACCGGAAGAAACGCCAAGACTCCCGTCATGTGCGATTTTGCCGTCTTTTGCCACAATCAGCCATTTCCCTTTAGGCATGTTTACGGTCTGAGGCTGAGATGCACCGTTGAATACCACCTTTATTTCTTTCCAGTAATCGCCGTTGGCATTATCCTTCAGAGAGTATGAAATGAGATTAGGGGTCTTGGAGGAATCAATCTTGTCAAAGACGAGATGTTTCGCGATGTCGTCGGCAGAAGTCATCCTGAATGCCGGATGAGCCTTACGCAGGGCTATCAGTTCTTTGTAATAATCAAACTGACCACGATATTTGGCTTTGTTTTCCCAATTTATGGCGTTGATGGAATCAGGACTTTTGTAAGAGTTGTGTACTCCCTGTTTGTCGCGGAAAATCTCTTCTCCTGCAAACATGAAAGGAGTCCCCTGAGATGTGAATACTATGGTCTGAGCGAGTTTGGCTGCCTCAAGCATGTTCTGTTCCGGTTCTCCCTCCATAGACTTCCGGAGTTTGTCTGTGAGTGTCAGGTCGTCGTGGCAGGAAACATAATTTACAATCATTTCTGGCGACAAGGCATAAGCGAATTTAGAATTGTTCCCCTTTGAATAATCTACCTGCGGGTGTGATGTGGCAGCCACGATTCCGATCTTTACGGTTTCTTCATTTCCGGGTTTACCGGTAGCAAACCCACGGTCGGAAGCGTTTGAATAATGACCTTTGACCGCATCCCGGAGGTCGTCGGAAAATACGGCGATATTCTTCATTTTGGAAACATTTTCCTTCAGGGCTCTTTTCTCGATTGCGAGGGGGGAGTCGCCGGCAGTCCAACCTTCTCCATATACGAAAATTGAGGGATTGATTTTTTTCAGTTCTGAAGCCACCTTGTTCATGGTCTCGGTGTCGTGGATCGCCATGAGGTCAAACCTGAAACCGTCTATGTGATACTCCTCCGCCCAATACTTTGTAGAATTGATTATGAAGTCTTGCATCTGCTTCAGGTCAGAAGCGGTTTCGTTGCCGCACCCGGAGGCATCTGAATATTTGCCGTCGTCCCAGTGTCTGTGGTAATATCCGGGAGCAGTGAGCTCGAAATTGGAACCATCGTTCTCTGCAGTATGATTATATACCACGTCCATTATGACTCCGATCCCGGCATCGTGAAGAGCCTTCACCATTTCCTTCATTTCCCTGATTCTTGTGGACGGGTCGGAAGGATTGGTAGAATAAGAACCTTCCGGGCTATTATAGTTTTGGGGATCATATCCCCAGTTGTAAGTGTTTTGCTGAAGGTTCATCTCGTCGACAGAGTTGTAGTCGTACGAAGGAAGGATGTGCACATGAGTTATGCCAAGCTCTTTGAGATGGTCTATCCCTGTTTTGTCGCCGAGAGGAGACACTGTCCCGTCTTCAGTAAGGGCAAGGAATTTACCTTTGTTTGCTATTCCGGAAGAGGGATGCATCGACATGTCGCGATGGTGCATTTCGTATACTATGACATCGGAAAAATTGGATACATCCGGACCTTTGTCTTTGTTCCAGCCATCAGGATCCGTTTTCGCAAGATCAATTATGGCTGCGCGCTTACCGTTTATACCTACCGCTTTTGCCCATACTCCCGGGGTTTCGTTATTCCATTCGCCATTCCATTTAATCTGGAAAGTGTAGAACATGCCATAAAGTTTTTCAGGCACAGAGGCAGTCCATGTGCCTGTAGCCGGATCGAGTTTCATGTCAAGAACCTGAGAAGGCGAACCGGTGTGTCCGTTGGTATAGATATTCACGCGTGCTTCCTGTGCCTTGGGGCTCCAAAGCCGGAAATGCGTACCGGAGTTGTCGACAATCAGTTCAAGATCATCCCCGCTGTATGTGGGATAGTTGATAAACTGAGCGTCGAAAGAACTTTGCGCTGCGGAATGGAGAGGAGATAGGAATGATCCGGCAGCGAATAATACAGCTGTCATTGTTGAAGAAAAAAGAATTTTCATTTGTCAGTAAGAATTTATCAGTTACAGCCCAAAGTTACTAAAAATAAATCATATGTGCAATCAATCCGGATCACAGAGGAGACGGAGGCATGAATTTTATGAAAGCTTTCTCAAGCGGGTGTGGAAATCAAAGAAAGACACCGGCTGCAGCCGATGTCTTTCAGGTTCATAATTTTGATAAAACTTTTGTCTGTATAGCAGAGACTCATGCCGACACATGCATCAGGTGATCCGGCTGTCTACATTTGGATCCGATTCTTCAGCCCGGCTTCGCACCGGGGGAGGATGGCAATGGATGTGCCAAATTCCGTATCCAGAGGAAGACTTTAAGCTGTGCCGAAGTTTTCGTCTTAAGTTCAGACATTCAATTATTGCGAGGGCAACCTGCCCGGATTGTAATCCTTTAAACGGGACCGTTAAGATCCGACCGGTAGAGACGTTTCCATGCCGGAGCTACGTCCCGTGAAGTATCTTGCCCGTTGTATCAATATAACGGATTGTAGATAATAAAGGTTCATTGTTGTATATGTCATAAACCAATTGTAACTTTGGCCCTCTTTTTAAGGAAAAGTAGGCAGGGAGGAGAGGGCTGCGCCGGTAAAGCTTTTGTAGGGCATGTGCGGGGAAAATAACTAGACTCGCACAA
>JAIDJJ010000659.1 GCA_029052265.1 Muribaculaceae bacterium | reverse complement strand
GGCATTATCCGCATCAGGTTCACAGGGTATAATCTCAGCCCCTCCGGAAAGATTCCGGGAGAAGCACCCCTGCTTCGGCAGCAAAGTTAATTCAAAAAATATAAACCGGCAAATAAAATTAATGCAATAGCAAAAAATTTTTTCCGACCACCCGGTTTTTACATTAATCAGCAGCGATGTCCGAGGCTTTCCCCTTTGTCGCAATCAGGAAGAGAGGATTCAATTTCCTCTCTGCATTGTGCCATGAGTTTTTTTGTATTGAATCCCTTTTCACCCGGCATGATGGGCTTGTGGATTGTCATCGTTATGCGGCAAGGGGATACATTGTAAGTGAAACGGGGCATCGCCTTGAAACTGCCGTCGATGGTGATAGGCACCACGGGAAGCTTAAATTCGGAGGCGAGCATAAAAGCCCCCCTTTTGAAAGGAATCATCTTACCGTCCCAGGATCTGCTTCCCTCCGGAAATATCACAAGCGACATACCGTCCTTGAGAGTGTCTTCCGCCTCAGCGATAGTCTGTTTAATGGCTGCGATATTAGAGTCGTCTACGAAAATATGATGTGCTCGCCGGCATGCCGCCCCAACCATGAAAATTTTTTCAAGGCTCTTTTTCATAAGCCATTTGAAATTATGGTCGAGATATCCGTATATCGAGAAGATGTCGAAAGCTCCCTGATGGTTTGCAACAAATATATAGGATGTGTTTTTGTCAATATTCTCCCTTCCCACAACCTTTACATTTACAAACATAAGGCGGCAAGTGAAGCGTGCCCATAAATGAGGAGGGTAGTATCCCCACCAATGGGTACCGAAAACTAATGATCCTATACTTGTGACAAGAGCCGTTAAAAAAGTGACGGCAATAAATATAGGAGCGGCAATCAGCCATTGATATATAAGGAACAATGCTTTCATGTTGCAAAATTAGTAAAAAAAAATCGGAATGGCGCATGAAGACAGGTCACATATAAATTTTTATCATTTGCTTAAGAAACTGTTTAAAATTTATTTTGTCTTGTCATTGAGGTCTTTGTCATCATCTTTATGATATTTATTCAGTCAT
>JAIDJJ010000658.1 GCA_029052265.1 Muribaculaceae bacterium | reverse complement strand
ATTCCGGATCAGGTGGAGGCTTCGAGAAATTTTATCCGTCGTCTGTGTCAGGGTCTTTGTCAGGAAAGTGCATCAGTGAATTTTGTGAGGATTCCGACGGAAGAATCTGGGTGGGTACCGAAGATGCGGGATTGAATATAATGGGGAATGACGGAAAATTTTCTCGGGTCTTGATTAACGCGAATAATATTCATGCCCTTATGAATGACAATGGAAAAATCTGGGCAGGTACATTTTCCAACGGTCTTTTTACTATCGATGTGCGCTCGGGTAAAGTGTGCGCTATCCCACATTCTTCGACTGGGAAGAAAGGAGATGACAACATCTATTCAATTTTCAAGGATTCGGGAGGCACGGTGTGGGTAGGGACAAGGACAGGTCTTGAATATTACGACAGTATAAGGCAGGCGTTGACAGGATATGCCGGATTCATAACATCCCAGGTAAACGATATTGTTGAAAACAAAGGAGGGAAAATCTGGTTTGCCACGATAGGACAGGGCATTTTTATTTACAGTAAGACAGACGAGACCTGGTGCCATCTCGGTAGCGTCTCGGGAAATAACCCTGCTGCCGGAGAGAAGGTGATAAGCCTGCTCGTTGGAGAGGACGACAGGATATGGGCGGGAACAAAAGGTGCCGGAGTGGTGGTGCTTGATCAGGCGGGCGAAATCGTCAGAGAGTATTCTATGGGTAACGGGCTTCCCGACGACGTGGTCTATAAATTGATAAAAGCTCCTGACGGAGGTATATGGGGAAGTTCCAACAACGGTCTTTTCAGAATCGACCCTTCCTCGGATATTGTCAGGACTTATTCGTATTCCGACGGTCTTCCGGGTGACCAGTTCAACTATAAATCGGGTTTTATCGACAGTGAGTGCAATATTTATTTCGGAGGTGTCAAAGGCTTTGTACGGTTCCGCCATGACCATCTGGTGGATGCGGTGGGGGTTCCGAACCTGGTATTCGGCAGTTTCAAGATAGGAAATGAGGAAATATCCGCAGGAAGAGGTTCAGGAATACTTCGCCGTTCCATCAACTATTCAAAAGAGATATCGTTACCTTTCGACAAGTCTGCCTTTACGATCAGCTTCGGAGCCGTAAATTATGCCTCTCCCCACCGGGTCAGATATGAATACCGGCTTGGGGGATGGGACAAAGACTGGATAGAGGCAGGCGATACGCGCCACGCCACGTATTCCAGCCTACCTCCCGGAAAATATGATTTTCAGGTAAGGATCTCCGATGTATATGGGATGTGGGGAGCCGCCACCCGTCAGATACGGATTATTATAACGCCTCCCTTTTATATGACCGGCTGGGCATACGCGGCATATGTAGCGATTTCATTATCGCTGGTGTGTATTGTTGTCGCACGCTACAGACGCAGGGTCATGAAAAGGGAGAGTGAAGAGATTTCAAGGTTGCAACAGAATTATGAAAAAGAGGTTTATGATATGAAGATAAATTTCTTCACCAATATCACCCATGAGCTCAGGACTCCTCTCAGCCTGATAAAGATACCTGTGGATGAACTTCTTAAAAACACTCCTGATTCCGACAGCAACTATGGCAACATATCAATAATAAAAAGAAACACCGAGCGGCTTCTGACACTCGTCAACCAGCTGCTTGATTTCCGTAAGGCTGAAGCGGCGGGTATGAGGCTCAATTTTGTATCCGCCGACATATGCGGACTTCTGCGGCATGTGGCGGGAAGATTCATGCCGTCATTACAGTTGAAGGGGATAGCGTTGGAAATCAAAGCGCCTTCCGGATTAAACGCCCATGTGGATATTGAGGCGTTCACTAAAGTGATCAGCAATATTCTCTGGAACGCACTCAAACATGCCGACACATATGTCTCGATCGATATGGCGGAGGGATGCGGGGATGTCAGTATCTCGATATCCAATGACGGTGAACTTATCCCCGGCAATAAATTGTCGACAATATTCGAGCCATTTGTGAAAGTGGATGAAAACAGTGAGGGATCGGGTATCGGTCTGGCTCTTGTCAGGAAACTTGTCGAGGCACACCGGGGTGAGATTTCTGTCTGTCAGGATGATGATGTGGTGAGGTTTACGGTCACGCTCCCTCTTTGTCAGCAATATGTGATGGATATAAGTCAGGATGCCGGGGTGTCTGACAATGTAGAGAATTATGAGATAAATCTGCCGTCTGGGAAAAACGCCACGACTGTCCTGATAGTGGAAGACAATGACGATATGCTCAACTTGATGTCGAACCAGCTGCGGAGGCAGTTCAATGTGATTGCCGCGCGGAACGGGGAGGAGGCTGTGACATGTCTGGAAAACAGTTATGTCGACATGCTTGTAAGCGATGTCATGATGCCGGGTATGAACGGAATGGAACTATGCCGGTATGTGAAAGGAAATGTCAGATATTCCCATATCCCTGTGTTGCTTTTGACCGCAAACACGGATCACGGAAAGCGCATGGAGGGGTTGGAATATGGAGCGGATGAATATATCATAAAACCATATTCCCTTGATTTCCTGAAAGCGCGTATATCCAATCTTGTGGAGAACAGGAGGCGAATCATAGGAATGTATAAGAACTCTCCGGATATACCGATAGATGCGATTGCTGAAAATGAGGCGAATGCGGCGTTTATGTCGGAATTGATACGCCACATATCAGAAAATCTGGATAATGAGGGTTTGAATGTGGACTTTCTTGCAGAAAAGATGAATGTCAGCCGCGCCACCCTTTACAGAAAGATAAAGGGGATTTCAGATCAGTCTCCGAATGATTTCATACGTCTCGTGCGTTTGAAGAAAGCCGCCGTGTTGCTTCGTGACAAAAATCTAAGGATAAATGAAATCTCGGATATGTGTGGATTCAGTTCTTCGTCCTATTTCACGAAATGTTTTTTCAGGCAGTTCGGTAAAAATCCTAAAGAATATCAGAATGACAGGATCATCCGGACGGACGAGTAAGTGAAATTTTTTCTTGGAACGCACTCTGATGCTTCTGAAAAATTGAAGCCTGCAGACACATTGTCCGGACATGTGTCTGCAGGCGGTTCTATAGTTCTTTGGTTTGAGTGTCTATAAAAGGAAGATAATGGAATGTCAGCTGCGGATCAGGCTATATTGGGCATCATACAGCTGCAGGAGTAAATCAATCCCTTCGGCAGGTCTTGCCTTCGAACTCATATAGAAGAATCCGAGAGTTATGGTCTGAAACAGTTCTGCCGTTGCTTTTATGTCGATCTCTTTCCGCAGCTCGCCTGATTCCACGGAATTACGCACAACTTCCGTCCATATCCGTCTGTTCTCGGCTTGAGCCTCGGCAGCACGTTTCCTGAATTCAGGGATAAATTGAGCGGCACTCCGTTCGATATTAAATCTGGCTTCACTGAGATTGGGTATGTTGAACGGTAGTAAAAGGGAAGTGTTTTCACGGATTTTCTCTACAAGGTGATTGTAGAACAGTTTTAAGGACAGGGTCTGTTCCTTTTGAACACTTGAAATGTCGTCAGGTCCGTAGAAAAAAGTGTCAAGGACAGCTCTGAAAAGCCCCTCTTTGTTTTTGAAATAATACACCATAGAACCACGGCTGATTCCGGATGCCTCTTCAAGCAAGGAATAGGACACGTCGGGATAGGAGTAGCTGGCAAAGAGCTTGAAGGCTATTCCAAGGATTCTTCGGCGGGATTTAATGCCTTTTTCCATAATCGTCTATTGTATTAAATGCACCCTTCTGGCGGGTAACTGAAAAATGTTTATGAATAAAAGAAGTGTTTCCGGACTTTAACGGAAGTATCCGGTCCACACATTAGCGGTAAGATTTCAGTATTAATTCGAATACCGTCTTCCTCTGTCGTTCGGATCAAACGGGTTGCGGGTGGGATCGAAATAGTCTTCTTCCTCCTCGTCTTCGAGATTGTTGTCTGATTTCTTGTTGCGGTTACGTTTGTCGTTAGCCGGTTTGTTTTTCTTAATTGCCTCGGGCTTCATCAGGTCGATGGCTGTGTCAAACACGTTCCAGGACTCAGATTTTTCCCAGTTCTTTTTAAGATTGATAATCTTCGGATAGTAGTATGCCATATCCGGCTGCCGGTGAGATTCAAAATCTCCTGTATCGAATATACCGTTGCCGTTATGGTCTTCGAAAATCCGTGCATAATACTTTCCCGGGGCAAGAAAGCGGAATGTCACTGAATTGTTGACTACCTTTTCCCTTCTTACAGGGGCATCCGAACTGTTGAGCAATTCCACGAACGCCGGCACCGAGTCAGTGAAATTGGAGATGGTGAAAGTTATGGCGCAATAATCTTCTTCCGCTTTTGTCTTGAATTTATGCTCCACAGGGTCAGTGACCAGC
Source organism: Muribaculaceae bacterium (assembly GCA_029052265.1). Lineage (GTDB taxonomy): Bacteria > Bacteroidota > Bacteroidia > Bacteroidales > Muribaculaceae > Lepagella. Next base: position 2,049 of record JAIDJJ010000658.1, on the reverse strand, counting down.
CCGTAGATGCCTGTTGCGGCGAGAGTGTCTACTGTCAGGCGATATTCTGATGCATATTCCCAAGGGTATTCAATCTTGAAAGTGCGTGGATTCAGAGAGTCGACCGGCTCGGTTTTCCATGGTTTTGTCACCGGCTGCCAGAGGGTGTCGACCATGACCTCAAGATGGAATGCCGAGGAATCAAGACGGGAGAGGGGAGTGTCAAATTCCATCATCAGAGGGAGATTGACTTCCTGAGAGGATGGTGTTGTCATTTTGAATCCTAATGCGGGGATTTTGACCGGTATGGTGTCTGCCTCCTCATCTTTTTTCTTTTTCTCTTTTTTCTTTGTGGCTTTCGGGCGCTGTGTGAAAAGTTTGAGAGTGTCGGTGGCTTCTGTAAGATTCTGTGCTGAATCGGTTCGGAGATATGTGGCTGCAATCCGGAGACTGTCTGTGGCTACAAGTCCGGGTGGAGTGATCCAGTATGTGAGGGTGTCGTTTTTTGCTGAACGTTCCAGAATCCACCAGTCCTTGTATCCCTCGATGTCGACAGGATGAATTTCCGGCAATCTGTCGGAGGGTGCGTTGAATATAAATTTGATGCGTGTGGAGTCTACGCGTTCGTATTTCTGGAGGAACTGAGAGCGGTAGTCGCTTTCAAAAGACCTGAGCAGGATATCGTTCGGCAGGAATCTTGTCCTTTCCCGGTTGACGATGGTGTCCACTTCTCCGGAGATAAGGTTTAACACAGTGTCCACAGCTTCAACTCTTTCCGCATAAGGTGAAAGAGTCAGGTCGTAGAAAGCCATAGCCTCTTCCGGATTCGCCCGTTTGTAGTCGTTGTCGACGTCCGCGATCGCGAATATGCGGTATTGTCCCGGAGCGAGACCCTGCACGGAAAAGCGTCCGCGGTCATCAGTCTTGGCAAGACGTTCGAGGGGGAGGGTGGATAGGGCGGAATCGGCGAGATTGGAATATACCCCGACAAGCATCCCTTGCTGAGGTTCGAGCGCCTCTGCGGAAAGGACCATGCCGGATATCTGGAGGGTGTCGAGCACATCTCCTGTGGAGAACGAATAAGTGAACCCCTGAAGCTTGTTGCTCTCGTTGTTGTCTTCAATCGCGTCGGCGAAATCGATGGTGTAGGTTGTGTTTGGCAGGAGGGAGTCTGTGAACTGTACCGTCACCCTTTTGCCAAGAGACGACACACGGGGTGTGGATTTCGGCACCGGAGATACCACCACTTTCGTGAAGGCGTCTTTCACGTTTACAAGTTCGTCAAACTCTATGTCGATTCTCTGGCGGGATACGTTTAGGGAGCCGGGAGCGGGATTCGCCCTGACAAATCTCGGGGGATCTTCGTCGCGCGGTCCCCCCGAGGGGTTTCCGATAGAGGCACAAGATGCGAGGACCCATGCCAAAACAAGAGCCCAGACGAGATATGCAGTATGCCATTTGCGACGGATCATAGACATCAGTTAGAGTTTGCGGGTTCAAAAGTAGCAAATAAATTTGATTGGAGAGCGCATTGTGGGGTAAATTTTATTTAAAATGAGGTAAAAACGCCATTTTTAGGCTTCGGGATGCATCTTAGGTCAAAATTTTCAACTATATTTGCAAGCTGAAAAAATATATAGACGCGCGAAAGCGGTCTTTACATTTTCCACCTGACAATAAAACAATAACAACAATAAAACAACAAAACATGCAGAACAAAGGGTTTATCAGCACCATTGCCGTCCTTTTGATCTTGATTTGCGGATTTTATATCTCGTTCTCATTTGTGACCTCCCACTATGAGAAAAAGGCAGAGGAATATGCCGCAATGATGGCGAAGACAAGCGACGTAACCAATGATGCCTACAAACAGAATCTAAAGCAGTTTAACGATTCGATCGACAAAGAGAAAGTTTATCTCGGCTACACCTACAATCAGGTCCGCAAACTTGAGATCGGGCTTGGTCTTGACCTGAAAGGCGGTATGAATGTCGTGCTTGAAATCTCGGTGCCCGACATTCTCAGGCAGTATGCCTCGGTCGCTGCCCAGCTCCGCCAGATCAACGATGC
>JAIDJJ010000657.1 GCA_029052265.1 Muribaculaceae bacterium | reverse complement strand
ATAAATACTCATTATTTTTTCTTTTCACTAAACAATCTGATGCAAATTTCAACAAACTGTCAAAATCCGAAAAAAAATAAGGATATATTTCCTTATTAATGAAATATATATTAACTTTGCATATAAATCCAAATCTCTTTTGAAGAGATTTGGATGAAATTTGAAAATTAAACAGGGGCGGGAGGGCTTCCCAATAAAAAACAAAAGCAATCCTTGACCCCGACACTCGTGACATCAGACAGCGGTCTTGATTATATGGTAAGAACAAGTATTATTTAATTTTTGTATAGAGCATATACATTATCATGAGCAGGAATGGCGGGTCAGTGATGATCCGCCATTTGACTATTCTTGTCTTTGACATTGTTGATCATATTTCTTGAATCGGGCGACAATGACAGTGTCCCGACTGTGTAGTCGTGATACCTTACTGATATTTTATCTGTTTTTATCATGTCGGTTTGTCTTTTTTAGGGTATGATTTTTTTTTTGTTGGCGTTGCGGCGTATCTGGGTGAGTTCCTCCATAGTGGAGTATTTTGGTTGGGAGAATATGTGTCTTATTTCCGATGTATAGCCCAAAGCCATGGCAAGTTCTATGAGATTCTTCAGGGATACAAGCCCCTTTTGCTCGAATCTCGCCACCGACCCTAACGGCACACAGGATTTATTGGCAATGAAAAAGTGTCAACTGTCGTAATTAAAAGTTGCCAACTGTCGTAACGAAAAAGTGCCAACTGTCGTAATTAAAATTGTAAAGTATTAAAATATAGGAAATTTTTCTTTGGGATTAAGTATATTATTTTTATCTTTGCATATTAATGAATATATGTATGAAAAACTATAAAAAACGAGTCGCCGATTCAATCCTTGAGGATAAGTTGGATGCTATGGGAGGGGTGCTTGTAGAGGGTCCTAAATATTGTGGCAAAACTACTCTGGCATGTCAACATGCCAAAAGTGTTCTTTATATGGCAGATCCAATTACCAGGAATCAGAATATGATTATGGCACAGACCAATATAAGTAGATTGTTGCAGGGGGAAGCACCTCGGTTGATTGATGAGTGGCAGCTTGCGCCACAATTTTGGGATGCGGTCAGAAATGAGATTGATAAACGTAAAGCTGAAGGCCAATTCATTTTGACAGGATCTGCGGTGCCGGCAGATATAAGCAATATTTTTCATTCCGGCACGGGACGTATGTCATGGTTGAAGCTACGGACAATGAGCCTTTGGGAGTCGGGAGAATCATCAGGAGATGTCAGTCTGGAATCCTTATTTAGAGAATCCGGACAGATTGACGGAGCAAGTGATATTGATATCGATACACTTGCATTTGTGACTTGTCGCGGAGGGTGGCCGAAGGCAACTTTGAAGGAGAAGAAGAGATCAGCCCTGATGCAGGCTGAGGAATATTTCGAGTCTGTGGTAAGAAGTGATATATCAAGAGTAGACAATGTGGAAAGGGATCCGGAACTTGCCAGGCGGTTGATGAGGTCATATGCAATAAATCAAGGAAGTCAGGCTCCAATTTCCACTTTTGTTTCAGATGTTACGGGGAGTGGCTCGGTAAGAGTCAGCGACAGTACGGTTTACTCATATATAAATGCGTTGAAAAAAATATTTGTCATAGAAGATTCTCTTGCATGGAATCCCAATCTTAGAAGCAAATCTGCTATAAGAAGTTCAGACACAAGATATTTTTCAGATCCTTCCATAGCCACGGCTGCTTTAGGGTTAGGTCCTGAAGATTTAATAAATGACTTAAATACGTTTGGCTTTATGCTTGAAACTTTATGTGTGAGGGATCTTAGGGTATATGCTGAAGCTATGGGTGGCACGGTATATCATTATCGGGACAAGAGTAATTTAGAATGTGATGCGGTGGTTCATTTGAAAAATGGTAAGTACGGTCTTATAGAAATAAAGCTTGGCGGGGATTCATTAATAGAGGAGGGGGCTTCGTCGTTAAAGAAGCTTGCTAATAAAATTGATGTTTCAAAGATGTCGTCACCATCGTTTATGATGGTTTTGACAGGAGTGGGACAATATGCATATCGTCGCCCCGATGATGGGGTGCTGGTGGTGCCAATCGGAGCATTGAAAAATTAGCCATGATAATGGTTGAAAAGAATGATACTCATATTTATAATATAAGATAGGAGAAAAGATGCAAAACGGGCTGCAAATTAAATTGCCGCCCGTTTTTGATATTTTAGATATTGTTTTATTTATCAGATGATTATATGTAATTGTGAATCCATATCTCTTAATGAGAGAGAATGAATTTATTGCAAAGTTAATATATATTTCAGAAATAAGGAAATAAATCAAAAATTTTTTTTTCTTTTTATAGCTTTTTTACGAGAAAATGACATTTGTTTAGCA
>JAIDJJ010000656.1 GCA_029052265.1 Muribaculaceae bacterium | reverse complement strand
TCGGGTGAGTCCTGCACGACTTGCTCCCCGTAAATCCCCCAGGTCTTGACCGAAGCAAGGGTAGCGGGTTGAGCTGTGCGATGCAGATCGCTCGCCCATTTGCCTCTTTAGCTCAGTTGGCCAGAGCACGTGATTTGTAATCTCGGGGTCGTTGGTTCGAATCCGACAAGAGGCTCAGGAAATGCTGCTTGCAGCATAGCGTTGAATGTTTTTCATAATTTTGTTTTGGCGGCGTGTTTGTGAAAGCATGCCGTTTTTTTTGTTGTTGCGACCCGGCATGCCGGGTCGGATATGCCGGACAATATTAAACTTAAAACTATGTATTCATACAATATAACTTTTGTAACTGCTCCGGATGCCGGTGAGAGATTCATTGAATGGCTGCGCGCTTCGGCGCTTCCGGTTCTTATGAATCCCGAATATGGTGCATGCAATCCGCGTCTGCAGACTGTGGTCGAGGCGGGAGGAGAAAAACCGGGTCCCGACCATGGGCTTAGCATGGCTCTTTGCCTGGAATTTTCTTCCGAAGAAAAGGCGCATGTCTGGCACGACGCACTGCTTCCCGGTGTGCTTGGGGATTTCAACCGCAAATTCGGTCCTCACGCCGCTTTTTTTGTCACACTCCTTAATACACTCCTCTTATGATGCCGGATGCGAAATCCGGGGCTTTAAAAAGCGCGGGAACCATATCCGATACAGAGTCTGCAAAAAGGAAAATCTTACCTGAGCATGATTTCGAGCGGATCATAATGGGTATTGACCCCGGTACAAACGTTATGGGATATGGAGTGCTCGGTATCAATGGAAAGACTCCGAAAGTGATTGTAATGGGTGTGATTCAATTGAGTAAATTCGAGAGCCATTATCTCAGACTGTCGCGTATTTTTGAACGAGTCAAGGGACTTGTGGAGCAATATCTGCCTGACGAACTTGCCATAGAGGCGCCGTTCTTTGGAAAAAATGTGCAGTCCATGCTCAAATTGGGAAGGGCACAGGGAGTGGCGATGGCTGCCGCCCTTTCGCGCGACATCCCCATTCATGAGTATGCTCCACTTTCCATCAAGCAGGCTGTGACCGGAAGCGGATCTGCATCGAAAGAACAGGTGGCGAATATGCTTCGCCATATACTGAATATTTCTCAGGAAAACATGCCACGTCTTCTTGATGCCACCGATGCGCTTGCGGCTGCTCTCACCCATTTTTATGAGACCGGCAAGCCGCAGGTGGAGAAAGGAGCAAAGTCGTGGGAACAATTCCTTAAGCAGAATCCGGACAGAATCGCCCCGAGACGCAAATAATTGCGAGGAAGAGTGTCGGTCTGAGATTTTTTAGGTAATTTTGTAAGGAGGGTTGTTACAATAGTAAATGACTTTCTTATTCTCATGAAAAATTGTAGTTATGGATAGATATCAAAAAGCTTTAAACGACAGTAAGGTCGTTTGTGATGATGCGGCTGTGGCTGCAGAAGTGCGGAAAATACTGGAAAAGACTTCTGAGTATGAAAATCAGGATGTCTACAGGTTCCTCTTCAGTTCAATAGACCTCACTACATTGAGCACTGAAGACAGCCAGGAAAGTGTCACGGCATTCACAAAGCGTGTGAATGATTTCGACAACGAGTACCCGCAGTTCAAAAATGTGGCGGCAATCTGCGTATACAGCAATTTTGCAGAAGTGGTAAGTTCCGCTTTGGAAGTCACCGGTGTTGATATAGCAGTAGTGGCGGGAGGTTTCCCGTCAAGCCAGACGTTCACCGCTGTTAAGGTCGCTGATGTCGCATTGGCTGTGGCTGGAGGGGCTAATGAGGTTGACGTCGTGATGAATCTTGGTTATCTCCGCGATAAGAATTACGAGGATCTTTGCGACGAACTGATAGAACTGAAACATACAGCCAAGGATGCGAAATTGAAGGTCATTCTTGAGACCGGCGCCCTCAAGACGGCTGCCGCAGTCAAAGAGGCTTCAATACTTGCCATGTGGAGTGATGCCGATTTTATAAAGACATCCACCGGAAAGATCTATCCTGGAGCGTCGCTTGAGGCGGCATATGTAATGTGTGAGTGCATCAAGGAGTATTATCAGCAGACAGGCAGGAAAGTCGGTTTTAAGGCGGCAGGCGGTATCCGAACTGCGCAGGAGGCTGTACAATATTATGCCATCGTCAAGACAGTTCTCGGTGACGAATGGCTAAATCAGGATCTGTTCCGCATCGGCGCGAGCAGTCTTGCCAACAATCTGCTCTCAGTAATGGTCGGAGAAGAGAAGAAATTCTTTTAACGAGAATCGGATATTTCCGGGATAATGATAAGGTGTCCGGAAATATCCGATTCTCGTGAAATAAAAAAACGCGATTCCTGCTGTTGTGTGGAAATAGTTTCTACATAAAGGCAGGAATCGCGCTTTTATTTTGAATTGCTTTCTTAAGGAAAGATCTCTAAGAAACTGTTTAAAATTTATTTTGTCTTGTCTTTGAGGTCTTTGTCATCATCTTTATGATATTTATTCAGTCATTATGGAACCCCATAACTCCATCATAAATATCAAAAATCTGCTCGACAAATCCTCTCAATTCCTTCGACAAATAAATTTAAACAGTTTCTAAAGTTCGAGACCGAATTTTTCGAGAAGAGCCTGAAATTGAGAATCTTGTACTCTGCGATATGTGATTGTGCGTGATGGATCAAGGGTAAACCCTTTGTCAGCTTCCTTCAGGAGGGCACCAAGAATCTCGCTTTTCGACATTCCGTCATATTTCTCATCCATAAGATTATCTGCCCAGCACCATACCATCTCACTTTCCGAGATGGACATCAGCTGGTAGACGTCAGGCTCACCTTTCCTCCCCATATATACAATGAAATTATAACCGGGCTCATAGATGTATCCGTCCGGTTCAAGCACGCCGATCTCTTCCCCTTCCAGAGTTTCTATAAAAAGGCTGTAGATCCTGGTGTCAGACTGAATGTAGAGATAATGGTCGGGAGTGTCGGTCCAGACGCCTACAAGGTCGAACTCGGTTCTTACTTCCGGATCGTTTTCGCTGCATGAGCATAGAGGGATTGTAACAATAGTAAACAAAGCCCATAAAATTGCAGATAAATTGCGTTTTGACAAATTCTTCATAATAATGTAATAACGTAAAACTAAAGAAAAAGGTGCTTCAGAAAGAAGCACCTTTCACTATAAAGAGGGAATTGCTATCAATCTTTATACTTTTTGAAAATGATTGCTGCATTATGACCTCCGAATCCGAAAGTGTTGGATAGCACGGCGTTGATCTCGCGCTTCTTAGCTTTGTTGAATGTGAAATCGAGATCATAATCCACCTCGGGATCGTTGTCGCCTTCGACGTGGTTGATTGTCGGGGGTACGATTCCGTCGGTTATAGCCTTCACGCTGAAGAGTGCCTCGATTGCTCCTGCGGCACCGAGAAGGTGTCCGGTCATTGATTTAGTGGAGCTTAGGCTCACTTTGTATGCGTGGTCGCCAAACACTTCCTTAATAGCCTTAGCCTCGCTGATGTCTCCCACGGGAGTGGATGTGCCGTGAAGATTGATATAATCAATGTCTTCAGGCTTCATCCCTGCATCTTTCAGAGCATTTTCCATCACGAGTTTTGCGCCGAGACCTTCAGGGTGTGTGGCTGTGATATGATAGGCGTCGGCACTCATGCCTCCACCTGCCACTTCAGCGTAGATATGTGCGCCACGGGCTTTAGCGTGTTCGAGCTCTTCGAGCACGAGAGCCGCTGCGCCTTCACCGATCACAAATCCGTCGCGCGATCCGGAGAATGGGCGGGAAGCTGTGGCAGGATCTTCGTTGCGTGTAGAAAGCGCTTTCATAGAGTTGAAACCGCCTACACCTGCGGGGAACACCGCTGCTTCAGCGCCTCCTGTGACGATGGCGTCAGCCATGCCGAGACGGATAAGATTGAATGCATCGACAAGCGCGTTGTTTGAGGATGCGCATGCCGAGACAGTGCCGAAATTCGGTCCGCGGAAGCTATGCTCGATAGAGATATGCCCGGCAGCGATGTCGGCGATCATCTTAGGAATGAAGAAAGGGTTGTATTTAGGACCCTGCTCCTCACCGTGGAGGGCAAAATAGCCTGCCTCCTCTTCGAAAGTGTGGAGACCACCGATGCCGGCAGCAAAGATCACTCCTACGCGGTTTTTGTCTACATTCTCATTTTCAAGGTTCGCATCGTTAATAGCCTCGTCGGCTGCCACAAGGGCATACATGGCGTAGAGGTCGAGCTGACGGGCTTTCTTGCGGTCAAAATGATCCGCAGGATTGAAATCCTTCACCTCGCATGCGAACTGAGTCTTGAACTTCGACGCATCGAAATGCGTGATAGGCCCCGCTCCGCTTACGCCGTTAACCGCATTTTCCCACGCGGTCTTGGCATCATTGCCAATGGGAGTGAGCGCGCCGAGTCCGGTTACTACAACTCTTTTTAATTCCATATCGGGAAGTTGGTGTGGGGATGTGTGGGTTAGATTATTTCGAGTGCTCCTCGATATATGTGATGGCGTCACCTACAGTGGTGATCTTCTCTGCGTCCTCATCGGGAATTGTAATGCCAAATTCCTTCTCGAACTCCATGATGAGCTCTACAGTGTCGAGTGAGTCTGCGCCGAGATCCTTGCTGAATTCAGCTGCCGGAGTAACTTCGTTCTCATCTACTGTGAGTTTGTCAACGATGATAGCTTTTACTCTTGATGCTATATCTGCCATAATTTCTAAATTAATTTGTTGTGAATATTGAATTTTGCGTAATTTCAGACTGCAAAGTAAGCGAAAAATTTTCAATTAAAGAAATTTTTCCTCTGAAATTGCACGAAAAAGTGAATTATGTGCAAAAAATATGGGGGTATTGGGGAGCTTTATGTAGGGAGGCAATAAAAAACAGCGGCATCATGCCGCTGTTTTTTATTATGGTTATGGTGAAAGTGTCGATTCCGGTCACACTGTCCAGGTCTCGGCAGTCTTGAGAATCATGTCGCGAAGATTGCTGAAACCTTTCTTTGCTTTCACTTCCTCAACCTGTGCCGCCACATCGTGATCGTAAGTCGGAGCGTCGACATCGCGAATCACGCCGAGTGCAAGAGGAAGGTCATGTCCGTCCATAAGGGCGAGCTGGCGGTGCAGGATGTCGTCGGGGGTGTGGGCGTCGTGTACGAGCACATCGTCGATTGTATATCCGTCTTCCCCTATGGTGACAGCCTTAAGAGAGAAGCCGTCACGCACGAGACCCTTGTTATTGTCTTTGCCAAACAGCATTTTCTCTCCCTGACGGAGTGTGATGGTGCGTTCTGCACGCACTTCCTTGTCTGAGAGCCATGTGTGGATACCATGATTGAAAATCACACAGTTCTGAAGCACTTCCACAACTGCGGCGCCTTTGTGGCGGGCAGCTGCCACCATTATTTCACGGGTGATGTCGAGGGTGATGTCAAACCCGCGGGCAAAGAATTTGCCGCGTGCTCCAAACACGAGCTCAGCAGGAATGAACGGATCCTCGGTTGTGCCGTAAGGTGATGATTTCGATACGAAACCACGGTCGGAAGTGGGAGAGTACTGACCCTTTGTCAGACCATAGATCTTATTGTTGAAAAGGAGAATGTTTATGTCGATGTTACGACGCAGGGCATGGATGAAGTGGTTGCCGCCGATGGCGAGTCCGTCGCCGTCGCCTGAAATCTGCCATACCATAAGGTCGGGACGCGAAGTCTTAAGCCCGGTCGCGATGGCTGCTGCACGTCCGTGGATGGTGTGCATGCCATATGTGTTCATATAATAAGGTAGACGGGAAGAACATCCGATGCCTGAGATGACGGCGGTGTCTTTGGGAGCCACGCCGATCTCTGCCATAGCCTTGTGGAGCACATTGAGGATTGCGTGGTCGCCGCATCCGGGGCACCAGCGGGCTGTCTGTTCGTTTTTGAAATCGCCTGCCACGAAAGTTTTTGTCATGTTGTCTTCCATAAGGTTATGCTTCAGCTATATGTTTTTTCACTCCATCTACGATCTCTTTCACAAGGAACGGCTGTCCCTCGATCTTGTTTATGCGCATGATCTCCTTGCCGGGCATATGCTGCTGGAGATAGTCTGCAAACATTCCGGTGTTGAGTTCCGCCACTATCACGCGTTTGAACTTGCCGAGCTCCTCGATTGCGTTTTTGGGAAGAGGATTGATATAGCGGAAATGAGCTACAGCCACAGGTGTGCCGGCAGCATTGAGCTCGTTTGCAGCAGTGAGGATATGTCCGTATGTGCCGCCCCAGCCTACCAATACAGTCTCAGCGTTCTCGTCGCCCTGAATCTTGAGTTCAGGTATGTCGTTGGCGATACGGGCAATCTTTTCACGGCGAACATTGACCATGTGTTCGTGGTTCGGACCGTCGGTTGAGATCACAGAGGTCTTGAAATCCTTCTCAAGTCCGCCCACACGGTGCATTGCTCCTTCCGTGCCGGGGACAGCCCAATAGCGGGCGAAAGTCTCGGCGTCGCGGTCAAACGGTTTCCAGCCGTTCTCAAGCTGTTCTTTTGAAACGAAATTGGGCTTGATTTCCGGGAAATCTTCCTCTTCCGGAATCCTGAATGCGGAAGAGCCGTTTGCGATGAATGCATCTGTAAGCAGAATCACCGGGGTCATGTGTTCGATGGCGATGCGTGCCGCCTCAAACGCCATTGTGAAGCAGTCTGTCGGACTTGCGGCTGCCACTACGCAGAGTGGGCTTTCGCCGTTTCTGCCGTAAAGAGCCTGCATAAGGTCGGTCTGTTCTGTTTTCGTGGGCAGACCGGTGGAGGGACCGCCACGCTGAACGTCGATGACCACAAGTGGAAGTTCTGCCATTACAGCAAGACCGATGCCTTCGCTCTTGAGGGCAAGACCCGGACCTGATGTGGTGGTCACAGCGAGCTGACCTCCGTAAGAGGCACCGATGGCTGAGCAGACACCTGCGATTTCATCTTCCATCTGGCAAGCCTTCACTCCGAGGTCCTTGCGCTTTGCAAGTTCGTGGAGAATGTCGGTAGCCGGGGTGATGGGGTAAGAGCCGAGGAACAGGGGACGGTGGCTCTTTTCAGAAGCCATGATAAGACCCCATGCAGTGGCAGTGTTGCCGTTGACGTCTGTATAAGTGCCCGGGACAGTGGCTTCTGTCTCGATGCGATATGTTGGCATTGACGCATGAGTGTTGTGACCGTAGTCCCAACCTGCATGTATCACTTTTTCATTTGCTTCGTATACAGCGGGTTTCTTTGCGAACTTCGCTTTCAGTTTTGCAAGGACTTTGTCTACAGGACGGTCGAGGAGCCAGCAGAGGAGCCCGAGTGCGAGCATGTTCTTGCATTTCATGATTGCCTTGATGTCCATTCCTGTGCCCTCAAGGGTGTGCTTGAGAAGAGTGGTCATCGGCACAAGCATGATCCTGTCGGGATTTATGCCGAGCTCTGTAATAGGATCTTCAGTCTGATAGAGAGCCTTTTTGAGGTTTGCAGGGGTGAAGGAATCACCGTCGCATATTATGATCCCGTCCGGTTTCAGATATTTCAGGTTGGTCTTGAGCGCGGCAGGGTTCATTGCCACGAGCACATCAGCGCTGTCTCCGGGCGTGTGGACATTTCTGCCTACGCTTACCTGATAGCCCGATACTCCACTGAGAGAGCCTTGCGGGGCGCGGATTTCTGCCGGATAGTCGGGGAAGGTGGAAATAAGGTTTCCTTCGCCTGCCGAGACATTGGAGAAGATGTTGCCGGCGAGCTGCATTCCGTCGCCGGAGTCACCGGCGAAACGGATAACTACCTTCTCGAGAGTCTGTACATTTGTAGACTGTAGCATGGGTCTGGTTAGATTTAGGTTTAATCGCCACTGGCAATTTGTCAGTTAATTATGGCGCAAAGTTAAAAAACTTTTCTTTTGCGAAAAAATTTAAATGATAAAAAATGGTGGAAAATAGGAAATTTTTTTCGTATGTCGCTTGAATGATGATCCTCCCGGGACCTTTATTCATTATTTAAACTTTTTCTATGTGATTTTTGTGAATGTGTGGTCGGAGTTGGCACTGTCAAGCGAACGATAGCCGGTGGTTGCCTCAATATTAGAGCGCGTTTATTAAAATTTCGGGGTCGTAGGGGCGGCGATTTTTTAAGGAACGAACTTAAGATTGGGTAATCATGATGAAGCCGTAATATGGTCCTGGCTATTATTTTGCCCAAGGGAGATTCATTGACGGCAGCGCAT
>JAIDJJ010000655.1 GCA_029052265.1 Muribaculaceae bacterium | reverse complement strand
GCCTGTCCTTGACTGGGCTCGCACCGCCCTTGAATACCCGAATCCCGACGGCACTTCCAACTTATATTTCAACCGGGCTGAGTTTGCCTATTTCGACATCCACATCCTTAATAGAAAAGATGCCGAAAAAGATTATGATGAGGCAACCCTCCGGCGCATGAATGAGGAAGTGAAGCCTCTCATGAATCCGGAAGCTGAAAAACGCCTGGTAGATAATATCATTGTCAAGACTCAGGGGTTTGTCAACGGAAATATTTCTGAAGGGGATCTTGACCCTGTAGGGAAGTTCCGTGATCTTCTTAAACTCTATGAGGGGATCGATGCAGACACCCTCCGCGACAACATGACATATTTCCTCAATGCCATAATGCCTGTGTGTGACGAATACGGGATAGACATGTGTGTCCATCCTGACGATCCGCCGCTCCAGATTCTCGGGCTACCAAGAATAGTGACATGTGACGAAGATATCCGTAAGTTTTTGGAAGCGGTGCCGAATCCCCATAACGGATTGACTTTCTGTGCCGGATCTTTAAGCGCAGGGGCACACAACGATGTGGTCGGGCTTGCAAGGAAATATGCGGCACGCACCCATTTCGTCCATGCCCGCATATGTACAGTAATGCCTGGCGGTGATTTCAAGGAATCGAGCCATCTTGATCCACGTCTTATAGAAGTGGTGCGTATTTTTGAGCAGACTCGTCCCGGAGTGCCTATGCGTGTGGATCACGCCCCTCTCATGCTCGGGGATGAAAAGATGGGATATAACGCCGGATATTCTTTCCATGGAAGGATGCTCGCCCTCGGTGAGATTTCCGGAGTGATGGCGACAATGGCAACAGAAACAAAATAAAAAATCAATAAAATGAACGAACTGTTTTCAGTAAAAGATAAGGTTGTTGTGATCACAGGCGGCACGGGAGTTCTCGGCTCATGCATCAGCCGCCATCTCGCTTCTGAAGGGGCGAAGGTAGCGATTCTCGGTCGCCGGAAAGATGAAGGCGAAACAATTGTAAATGAAATTCTGGCTGCCGGAGGCGACGCTATGTTTCTCACTACCGATGTACTCGATGCGGGAGTGCTCCAACAGAATTGTGACGATATTCTTGCAAAATACGGATGTATCGACGCTCTTCTGAACGCTGCAGGAGGCAACATGCCGGGTGCGACAATCCCCCCGGGTAAAAATTTCTTCGATATCGACATTGATGCCTTTCAGAAAGTTCTCGGTGTCAACCTGACAGGCACCGTGCTGCCTACCCAGATTTTCCTCAAGCCAATGGTGGAAAGAGGCAAAGGAGCTGTAGTGAATTTCTCCTCAATGGCTGCATTCCGCCCCATGACAAGAGTAATGGGATACGCCGCCGCCAAAGCAGGGATAAGCAATTTCACCCAATTCCTTGCAAATGAAGTTGCGACCAAGTTCACTCCTGAAATACGCGTGAACGCTATCGCCCCGGGATTCTTTATCACCAACCAGAACCGCGCCTTGTTGACAAATGAAGACGGAAGTCTCACCGAAAGAGGAGAAGACGTGATCCGACAGACTCCCTTCAAGCGATTCGGGAAGCCTGAGGAACTGTGCGGCACCATCCAGTATCTTATCAGCGACGCGTCATCATTCGTGACCGGCACGGTAGCCGTCGTTGATGGCGGGTTCAACGCTTTCGCAATGTAATTCACCATTACATTAAATCTTAGCAAACCACACTTAAATACGTTAATGCGGTTGTGTCGTAATAAATTTTTTTTGACACAGCCGCAATCATTTTTAGAGTCACAGGAGATCAGAACATCCATTTGAATGTGGCGATGACTTCCAACGGGCGCAGTGCATAACGATAGGTGCCGATGTCAAGACTGCGTGTGATACTATATTCATAGACCCGTTCATCCGTGAGATTCGCACCCTTCAGTTCGATTTCAAATTTTCTTTTTTTCAACCTCATCCCTGCATCCAGAAACACATATCCCCTATTGCCACCTTCAGCCAGCCGGCTGCGCTCAAACGCCACGGAGGAATACAATTCCAGATACGGAATAACGAACCCTGAAATCTTGAAATTACAGTTCACGTTGCTTTGGTCAGTTTTAGTGCCGGTAGCCTTTATTCTCTGTTCAATTCCCGAATATACCGCCGTAACATCCATGTTCAGCCTGTCTGACAGGAAATAAGTGAGCAATGTCGCCGAGACTGTCCGGAAACGTGAATCGACGGTAAGATCACGGTTCTGACGCATAGCCTCCCTTTGCGAAGCCATTCCGTTGCCCGATACCTTTACCACTACATTATGCATCCGCTTGGCGGCGTCTATCGCCCAGGAGAAAGTATTTATCCTGTTGCGCCTCTCAATGGAAGAGACAGTCTCTTCCGTCTCGCTCACCACTGATGACGACAGTTGATTACGGTCAGTACGGCCGCACGACAACCTCAGTGAAGTGTTGAGACCGTTCAACGGATTTGAATACCGCAACATCACGTTTCCTCTCTTTGAACCGGAAGAAGACAACGCCCCCGTTCCCAACACGGTCTCCGTGCGATAAGAGGTATAAAGAGGATTATCAATAAAATCTCTCAGTCCTCCGTAATCATGTCTCAATGAAAATCCACCCTGCAATGATATATAGACCGACATTTTCCATAGAAGATTGCTCGAAAAGTCAATATACGGACGGCTATCGGAATATATCCGATTATCAACAACATCCTTATACCGTATTGTATGAAATGAAACCGGAATCTCTGTCCGCCACTTCAACCTCCCGATATCAAACGAAAAGAAAGGTCTTAAAAAGACACCTATCTTGTATCCATGTTCCTCATTAGTACCGACAAACATATCACTGTCTCCTTCATCCGATTTGAAAGAATCTAAGGATATATCGGCATTGGCATCTCCTCCGAAACTGAATGTATCCCACACGCTTGTATACTTCGCGGTGAACGTAGAGAAGAATGTATTCCCTTTCAGTATCTGCGAAATATACGGAACCTCCGAAGTGTTGTCCACAACAGTCATCCTGTTGTGGGGAGATGTTGAAAAAGTCATTCTTGCCCCGACATCGAATACATTGCCTCCTTTGCGTATGATACTGTTGAATCGGTCTTCCACAAGGAAATCACGGTTGGAGAGCGACTGCATGACAGTTCTGTCATTGCATATCCTGTAGTCATTGTCAGAAAATTTCCCTTGAAAATACAATTCATTCAAAAGATAGAAAGATTCTGAATTGCTTTCCAGATTTATACACGCGTTTACGCGATGATTGGCGAACCATGACGTGCCCTCATCGCTATAAATCACGTTATCTTCTCCGGTACCGAGATACTCAGTATAAGTAGCGTTTGAATAATTGTCTTTATCGAATGAGTAGCCTACACGCGAGGTCATTGTATAGTCGCGGTTGATTTTGAAAAGTGAGCTTGCATTCACTTTTGCAGAGTTATTGTTGTAGTATCTGGCAACGGGAAGAGATGCAGATCCCAAAGGATAGAGGTTGACTATGTCGCTGCATAAATTGTAATTTCTTGTCTCCCCTCCTGTCTCACTCATGGTTCCGTAGACCCTTCCGGCATTGTTTCCTCCGGCAGCCAACAATGATTGGTTTGTCGGAGATATGAGCATCCCGTATACATCGGCATCATACAACATCCTGTCTCCCGCACCTCCGCCCGCTTTCACAAAACCGATAGGCCGGAGCATCCTTTTTTTCTTCAATGTGAGATTTAATGCCGCACGGTCAGTAAACTCGACATCTTTCAACACTTTCTTCGGCTGATGGCGTTCGTAGACACTGATACTTTTTATGTCTTCCGGGTTTATATTGTTGGCTGCCACAGAATATGAACCGCCGAGCATGTTCATGTCTTCGATATAAAAACGGTTGATCGGCTCCCCATCATAATATATGACATTTCCGGAAATTGTGACTCCCGGCAACTTACGGATAATGTCGCCTATATTTCTGTCGGATTTGGATGTCAACGATGCAACATCATACACTATAGTGTCTCCTTTGACCCTGGTATGGGGGGCACGGACTACAAATTCTGCAAGATCCGTACCCTTTTTCATCAGCACGACATTGTAGACGGAATCTTCACTGACAACTACTTCCTGACTTTCATAATCCAAGAGAGAGAAAGATAATATCATACCATTTGAAACGGTGTCTGTGTTGAAACTAAACTTGCCGTCTCCTCCGGTAGTCATAAAATCGATTGGATCTTCCCCTTCGATAAGTTGAACGATAACCCCTTTGATCGGAACATAGTCCTCGTTTGAAACAATGCCGGTAATCGTCTTTCCGCTTACGGTCATTGCAATGACCGTAACCAAAATAAATACAAGGATTCTGTCAGGAAAATTTTTCATATTTATTCCAATTCGATGGGGTTGTAGAACAGTTTCTTTCGACTTGGACGAATTATATTGCCCTCCTTGTCTTTCGCTACTGTGCCTACCGACTCAAAAGATTTCACAGGGTCATTCTTATAGTCTGCCAATTCTTTCAAGAACTTTTCCCGTGTACTCTTAACATACAATTTTTGAGGATACCCAAAGGGTATCGAAGCCTGACGTATCTCTGTAGCTTCTATCAGGTGTTCCCCTTTTGAATCTTCCATTTTAAGTATAACTCCCGGCAATCCTCCGAATTTCCACGGTCCTTCACTTATAGGTATGTCAGGACAATACCATGCCGTCCAATCCCTTCCCCTGAATCTACAGGTCGCCATGCGACATTTCTTTCCCAATATGGTTTCCGTACCTTTGGCAAGCTTCCATTGGATTTTGGGAATTTCTTCAGTATATTTGTAGTTATTCATAAAAATCCATCCGCCAAATTGCAACATCCCGGAATCGTATGATTTAATCAAATTATCTGGAAAACCATCAAATTCTTTATTATATTTTCCATACTCTTCATAGGTCATATCCGGATTCTTGTTTAATAACGAATCAAGTCTGTACCTACCATACGAACGATACATACTGAATTTATCTCCAAGCAACAGCATTTCATCGGGAGCCTTAGCCACATCCAAAACCGGATCATAAGTCCGATGAACATATATAACGGCAAGTCTGCTGGTATCAACAATCTCATATTGGGAAGGCTTAAGCCTTTTTAATTTTTTCGGTTCCTGTGCAAACGCAAAACCGGCAAAAATTATCATCAAAACAGAAACAACAAATATACGATATCGTCTCATAACGTAAAAATGGAGCTGGTTGATATTATGTATTAAAAAGACGAAAAAAAGTTTTTCTTCGTCTTTTAAGCATCTTGAGAATCAATTGGATTCACGTGGTCCAGAACAATCATCATTGCAGTAAATCGCATTCAAATCTTCCTCAAAATCTTTATTATCCTCAGGCTTATCGAAATAATCCTGATCAACAGTCTGCACCGGCACTCAGCAGCAAGTCCAATAAATTCTATTTGCCCCAACAACAGCAACTCCCAAAACGAGTGTCACAACACCCAAAATAATAAATTTCTTCATATGCGTTAATTTTAAGAAAACATTGCAAATCTAAAAAGAATTATTAGAATTACAAAATTTCATTAAAATATATTCAACACATCTAAACTTATTGTTGATGCAAGCATATCCATCTGAATGGATTCATTATCATATCATCTTGACAAATTGGATTGCATACGCCCTATCCCGCACAGAACGATTGATTCTTAATGTTAATAATCCTTACTTTAAAAAGTGTCACGGGTTATAGATCATCTCGACATGTCCTGCCGGAAGTGTAGAGCTCAACAACAACGGGATTCGGTCGTCCACTCCTACCTGCGCCTTCACAGGATAACCGCTCATTTCTCCATGATAACTATATTCAAACTGCATTTCATATGTAGGATAAACCTTATCATCAATCTTGTACTGGGATTTTCCGAGGAAAGTGACCACAACTCTTTCCGGTTCTCCCCCTTCAACTTCTATAGGT
>JAIDJJ010000654.1 GCA_029052265.1 Muribaculaceae bacterium | reverse complement strand
TATATAATTCTTTTCTTTATTAAGAGATACACTGGATGACACAGGTTATTTGATGAAAATTTCAAATTTTATTAGTAACTTAGTGGTTGAATTAGTAAATTTATTTATTACATATAAAGTCAGAAAGGTAATTCTTTCATTATATGATTTGATATGGCATGCACGGTTGAATTTATTGAATTTATCTGCACCACGCTTGCTCCTTTAGGAGAGGTCAGTAGCAGAAAAATGATGGGTGATTATGTAATATACGTTAATGAGAAGTGTGTGATCACGGCATGTGATAATATAGCGTATGTAAAGAAATTACCTTGCATCGAAGGGATGATGGAAGATGCTGAAAGTGGAACTCCTTATCCCGGTGCAAAGGAAGCATACATTCTTGATTTTGCAAATTCATACAACGTGTTGAAGATTATCGAAGTGCTTTGGGAACATCTTCCATTTCCAAAGTCAATGCAAAAGAAAAAATGAAGCGACAAAGTATACATTATGTACCCGGATCTTTGCCGGTTAAGGGTATGGAGGTGTATCTTCCACGAATAATGAATCGAACTACAAAAACACTATAATATGAGAAATGAGATACTTTATGTGTTGCTGCCTGATTTTGCTTCACATGAGATGGTTTATCTGATGGAAGCTATAAGCAGCGATGAACAACAGTTAAAGTCAGATCCGAAATATATCAACAGAATTGTGGCACCGTCGTTGACGCCTGTTGAGGCAATAGGCGGCTTCAAGGTTATTCCTGATTATTCATTCGACAATATGCCGGATGATTACGCCGCGCTCGTGCTGATAGGGGGGTACGGATGGTTGTCGCCTGCCGCTGAAGATGTTGTGCCGGTTGTAAGAAAGGCAATAGAGAGCGGAAAAATAGTCGGTGCAATCTGTAATGGAGCATCCTTTATGGCAAAGTCTGGGTTCCTCAACAATGTGAAACACACCGGCAACGGGATAGAACAATTGAAACTTTGGGGAGGTGAGAATTATACCAATCAAGATGGGTACGTTCATCAGCAAGCGGTGGCGGATAGGAATATTGTTACAGCCAACGGTTCCGGAGTACTTGAATTTACACGTGAATTGCTTCTGCTTCTTGCAAATGATACACCTTAACGAATACATATGTATTATCAATTCAATAAGCAAGGATGCTGTGCGGTGTTCCCTTCTCAAAGTTAATGATGATAGCGACAGAACGGATTATTCTCAGAAGCTATTTAAATTTGATTCAATAAAATATAAACAGTTTCTAAATATTTTGAAATTAAATTCATGTCACATTAGATTAGTCTCCGCAGCTGTCGAGTCCGAGCTGTATCATTTCATCATCCTCATTTATTACTGCACACTCGGCTTGCGGTTGGATTCTGCGGATAAATTTTGCCGGATTTCCGGCAACAATAGTATCCGGCGCCACGTCTTTTGTGACCACACTTGCAGCTCCCACCACTGCGTTGTCACCGATTGTGACCCCCGGCAAAATTGTGGCTCCGGCGCCGACCCATGCGTTCTTGCCGACACATACCGGACGACATGTTATCACTTGCCGTTCATACAGGTCATGGTTATTTGAGATGAGCTGTACGTTGGCTGCTATCAAAGCACCGTCACAGATCTTGATACCTCCTGCCGCCATCATCAGACATCCTGGCATGATGACTACGTTTTTCCCGATTTCGACACAATGCGGACGTATTGCTGTCAATGGCGTTGAGACCCGGCTCCCTTCTCCCATTGCCGGGAATATCTTGTGCATCAACCCGTCATATTCCGGTGTGCCGGGCATAGTATGGTTAAATTTAAAAATCAATTGTGCTTGTTCGTTGGCTAATGCCAATTCTTCCACAGACTGTTTTGTTACATCTATTCTGGTTTCTTTCATAACTATAATAACAATGATAAGGATATAAAAGTTAGACTATTATATGTCTATAATCCTTCTTTGTGGAAATTTAACGATAGATTTTGTCTGTCAAAATATAATAGACTGTAGCTGAAATATCGGCGATACACTTCGCCGCTTCTGTTTCGTTGCCGTTGAAGTCTTTTACGAGCACGGCAAGCGTGTAATGTCTACCGTCAGGAAGTTCTATGAATCCTACGTCATTATGAGCCGACAAGATGCCGTTATCATCTCTGAATCCTGACCCCGTTTTATGAGCTATGGTTACTCCGGTTTTATCCTTAAGGGGAGCCACGATACGGTCCGTACCTGTTTTGCATTCTTTAAGTGTAGTGCATATGAAATCCCGGTTTTCCTTTCCAATGACACTGTCGGTAAACAGGCGGTTGATTAATAATGCAGCCCCAAGTGGAGATGAATGATTTTCATAACATAGAGCGTGGTTGTCCCACATCTGAGCTTCCGTGACTTTAAGTTTGAAACTGTCGTGAGGAATGAGTGTGGCGATGAATTTGTCGGCATCATTTACACTTTCTATATTCTCAAACATATAGTTGCTTGCATTATTGTCGCTTTGCATGAGAGTATATCTTAGAAGATCCCTCACAGAAATGCTTATCGGGTTCTGAGAGAAATCTTTCAGCATGGGAGACCATGTGTCGGGGTTGAGTTGGTGTCTTTTTATATTGACAACTGTATCTAAAGATATACCGTTTTGTTCAAAAAGATGACACAGCGAAATGGCTTGATGCAATTTGAACACGCTCATCAGAGGATATTTGTCCGTATTGTTTACTGTGACCGTATCCCTACAGTCGGTCAATATGGCTA
>JAIDJJ010000653.1:5105-5985 GCA_029052265.1 Muribaculaceae bacterium | reverse complement strand
CCATCATAAATATCAAAAATCTGCTCGACAAATCCTCTCAATTCCTTCGACAAATAAATTTAAACAGTTTCTAAGATCATTCAAGATACACATAAGTTTCAATAACTTTCAAAATAAGACAATGGAAAAAAGTGATTATATATTCGGAATAAGGGCGATTCTTGAGGCGATTGAATCCGGAAAGACGGTCGATAAAGTTTTGATACGCCGCGATCTCGGGGGCGATCTTGCCAAGGAATTGCTTGATAAGATAAAGCAATACGACATAGTGTTGCAGCGGGTTCCTCTTGAAAAACTAAACCGCATCACCCTTAAGAACCATCAGGGGGCGATAGCGTTGCTTTCTCCTGTGGGCTACAACAAGCTTGACAATATCATTCCTCTCTTATATGAAGAAGGGAAGACACCGCTTGCGGTAGTGCTCGACGGAGTGACAGACGCCCGAAATTTCGGAGCTATTGCGAGAAGTGCGGATTGTGCGGGTGTAGACTTCATTGTTTTGACTGAAAGGGGTAGCGCATCAGTCACTTCCGATGCCGTCAAAGCTTCTGCGGGGGCATTGTTTTATGTGCCGGTATGCCGCGAGCGCGACACGCTGTCTGCCATAAAAAAATTGAAAGAGAACGGCTATCTGATTATTGGTGCATCTGAAAAAGGGGTGCGGAATTACACTCAAGCAGATTTTACTGTGCCGGTGGCTATAGTCATGGGAGCGGAAGACACCGGGATTTCACCGGATGTGATAAGGCAATGCGACAGTCTTGTCTCGATACCGATTTTAGGCAACATCGGATCGCTCAACGTGTCGGTTGCGGCAGGCGTGATGCTTTACGAGGCTGTAAGGCAGAGACTGACGGCAGGATTTATTAATAGTTAAGTC
>JAIDJJ010000653.1:0-5095 GCA_029052265.1 Muribaculaceae bacterium | reverse complement strand
TCATGCCGGCATATTGATGTCTTTTTCCCACAGTTGATACAAGTTATTATAAAAACGATAAGAAAAGATAATTAAATTTGGTCAATCCGACCATTTAGGCTAATTTTGCACTTTGTAACGGAAATAAATTTCCCGCTATAAACAATATACAGAGCATAAAGAGTTATGATAAACCGTGTGTTGATAAGAATAAAAGTAGTTCAGCTACTATATTCTTTCCTTTTGACAGATAACCGTTTCATGTTGGAATCTCAGCCTTTGGCACCTACCAAGGAGAAGAGGTTCGCGTATAATCTTTATCTTGACATGTTGATATTGATGATAAGGATTTCACAAAGAATTGAGAAGAGGGGCGGTTATCTTCCGCTTCACGACACACGTTTCATAAAGAAAATCCTTGCTGACGAGAAGATAAAATCGCTTCAGATGAGATTCCGCCAGGATCAGTTCCCGTTTGAACGGTTGGTCGACAGTCTTGCGGAAGAGGTGAAAGAAAGCGGCATATACAAAAACTTCCAGAAAAACACCAGCGAGGCTGAAGATGATCAGGTATGGGAACGTATATTCAATCTTATCATCTATGTCAATCCCGCTCTTAACGCCGCCATATCCAAGAGAGAGAACTTTACGATTCGCGGAGTGGAGAGAATGAAAGAGATGATGTCTGATACGTTTAAGAATTTTTATGCTTCCCGCGACAATATCAGTGATGCAGTCAACACACTGTCGGTGAGCATGGGGAAAGCGCGCGAGCTTTATTTCAGGCTTCTTCTTCTTCCTGTGGAGCTTGTGAATCTCAGGCGTGACCAGCTTGAAGAAAACCGAAATAAATACGTTCCCACGGATGAGGACCTGAATCCTAATATGCGATTTGTCGAGAATCAACTGGTGGCTGCCATCAGTGAGGATCCCGACATGATCGAATATGTAGAAGAGAACAGGCTTTCATGGATGGCTGAAGACCGCCAGCTGCTTGAATCCATTCTTTCCACAGTTATGGATTCGGAAGTATACCGTGATTACATGCGTTTCCCCGCCACAGATTTCCAGACGGATTGTGATTTCTGGAGAGACATTTTCAAATATGTGATTCTCAATGATGAAAATTTCCTTGAGGCTCTTGAGACCAAGTCTGTGTTCTGGAACGATGACCTTGACATAATCAGCACGTTTGTTCTGAAGACCATACGCAGGTTTGAAGAAGGATGTCCCGGAAATCGTCCGGTGCTTCCAATGTATAAGGATGAGGAAGACGCTCAGTTCGGCGTAAAGCTTTTCTCGGATGTGGTCAAAAACAAAGATGTCTACCGCCGTTATATCGATGATTCGGTAGTGAGTGAGAAATGGGATAGTGAACGTCTTGCATTCATGGACGTTGTGATAACGATGACCGCACTTTCTGAGATCGTGAATTTCCCGAAGATTCCTCTTGTGGTGAGTATAAACGAATATATAGAAATAGCCAAGAGCTATAGCACCTCGAAAAGCGGCGCTTTCGTAAACGGTCTTCTATATTCGATATCCAACAAACTGCGTGAAGAGAACAAGATTCGCAAATGAAAAATGAAGTAGTCATCTTTGGCAAGATTGTCGTAAATAATTTTGCAAATGCAAGGAAAAGATGCTAACTTTGTAAAAATAACATTCATCAATAATCCCGAAATAATTTAAAGGAATGAACCTATTAAATTCAATATTCCTGCTTGAGGCACAGCCTCAGGGTGGAGGAATCAGCGGAATAATCATGATTGTGGCAATGATTGCCATCTTCTATTTCTTCATGATCCGCCCGCAATCAAAAAAGCAGAAAGAGATCAAAAAGGCCCGTGAGGCAATGCAGGTAGGCGACAAGGTCATCACCGCCGGAGGCATACACGGCAAGATAAAAGACATAAACGAAACTACAATTACTGTGGAAGTTGCCCAGGGGGTCAGTCTGAAAGTGGACAAGACATCTGTTTATCCGGCAGCTGAGAAACCGGCAGAGAAGAAATAACACTATTTATAAGAAAGTGCCGGCGGCATGACCATCGCCT
Source organism: Muribaculaceae bacterium (assembly GCA_029052265.1). Taxonomy (GTDB): domain Bacteria; phylum Bacteroidota; class Bacteroidia; order Bacteroidales; family Muribaculaceae; genus Lepagella. The sequence continues at coordinate 3,059 of JAIDJJ010000653.1, read as the reverse complement.
CCGGCACTTTCTGTTTATCAGCCCATGGACATAAATCCGGAAAATGTAAAGACAAGATGGAAAAATCTGAAAGCATCTTCAGGTTTCCATAATGTTGTGCTTTTTCTTGAGTTTGTAGCTGTGAGCGCACTTTTTTGGATGATCCTTGCCCTCAACGACAGTGCCCAGAATAATTTCAATGTGAAAGTGACATTCACGAATGTGCCCGATACAGTCACTTTTATTTCCGATATTCCGGAAAAAGTTCACGTCAGTGTAAGGGACAAAGGAACCAATCTTTGGAGAAACGGAATACTTAGACATCCAGCCTTGTCTATCAATTTCAAGGAATATGGAGACAACGGTGTTTTGAGATTCACAAAAAATGACATGATGTCGTCGCTGAAATCAGTTTTCGGTTCTTCGGCGCAGATCACAGCACTTTCCACGGATTCAATTCATCTAATATATACTACAAACAAGGGGAAGCGTGTTCCTGTATTGGTCGATGCAAAGATTATGCCGGCATCAGGAAGTATCCAGGAAGGGGATGCGAAGTGTGTGCCATCTTATGTGTTGGTTTATGGCGAACAGGATGTGCTTGACACTATTTATAATGTAGAGACAGAGATGCTTGATCTTCAGGATCTTTCAGAGACAACTCAGATTGAATCCAACTTGAAGAAGATCAAGGGGGCAAGGATATTGCCGTCACAGGTGAAGGTGACAGTGCCGATCGAGACATTGGTAAAGAAGGAGGCTCTGATCACTATAACCCCGACAAATGTTCCTAAAGGAGAGAGTCTGCTTCTGTTCCCTTCGAAAGTGCCGGTGCAATATTATGTGGCAATGAGCAGGCTTGGTGATGACGACGACCCGTCTATAGAATTGCAAGTGGATTACGATCAGATATCGAAATCTGCATCCGGTCGCTTGCATGTGGAGGTGGTGAGATATCCTGACAGGCTTCAGAATCTGTCGTTAAAGAATGACAGTGTTGAATATACGATTGTTAAAAATTGATTGTCAAAGAATGATCATGTCTGTCGATAAATTCATCATAGGAATAACAGGAGGGATCGGAGCCGGTAAAAGTGTGGTGTCAAGGATTCTCCGTCTTAAAGGATATGAAGTCTACGATTGTGATTTTGAGGCAAAGCGTCTGATGGATAGAGACGAATATGTGCGGGATGCATTGAAAAAATTGCTGACTGATGATATATACGATTCAGACGGGACTCTTGATCGGGCGCTTATGTCGAGCCGGATTTTTTCAGATGACGGAATCCGTATGGCGGTCAACAGGATTGTTCACAGTGCCGTAAAATCCGACTTCATATTGCGTGCGGAACGATGTGAGTCTCCGGTTTTTGTAGAATCAGCCATCCTTTTTACGAGCGGGCTTGACAAGATCTGTTCTCGCATATGGCTTGTTGAAGCTACAGAGGCTCAACGTGTAGAACGTGTCATGGCGCGCAACGGACTGTCTCCGGAAGAGATTAAGTCGCGGATATCGGCTCAAGAGGGGGAGTTTGATCTTCTTGATAAGAATAAAGTTGATATAATTGATAACAGTGGGGATATTTCTCTGCTTGATCAAATAAATAAGTTATTAGAAACATCAAATCAAAAATAAGAAACATGCTTAGAGAAATTTTGGCAATCACCGGGAAACCCGGTTTGTTCCGTATTGTGACGCAGGGTAACAGGATGCTTGTTGTTGAAGAACTGAAAACCAAGAAGCGTTTCCCGGCTCATTCGCGCGATAAGGTGGTTTCATTGGGAGATATCGCGATGTATACAGATTCCGGCGACAAACCTCTCGGTGAGATACTTGATCTGGTTTATTCCCGGAATGAAGGAAAAACGATAGATGTCAAAAAGCTTGTGGCGGAAGGTAAACTCCGTGAGGAATTTGAGGCTGTGATTCCGGATTTCGACAAGGAGCGTGTCTATGACAACGATATTAAGAAACTCTTTACATGGTATAACATTCTTGTGGAAGAGGGGATGTCAAAATTTGCAGAAGAGGAGCCTGAGGAGGGAGAAGTATCGGAAGATAATAAGGAAGCTGAATAATCCGGCTTTTTGTAATACATGTCAGGGCAGTTCAATATAAGTGTTGATCTGCCCTGTCTGTTTATGGCGAGGTCAAATAATTCAGGGAGTTGAGCTACGGATATGTATGATAAAGATATATTTAAGCATTTATGATCGTCTATTATTGAGTAACTTTGCTTTAATATAACCTAAATATGTTTGTATGAAGCGTAATCGAGTTTTGCTTGCTCTCAGTTTTGTTGCCATGATGGTGCAACCGGTCAGATCCGAGGTTTCTCTCCCGGATGTGCTGGCTGATGGGATGATGGTTCAAAGGGATGTCCCTGTACGTTTATGGGGACATGCCGATCCTCAGGAAAAGGTGGTGGCATCATGCGGACCGAACAATGTGGAGACCGTAGCCGACAGTTGCGGTAATTGGAGTCTTGAATTGCCCCCGTTATCTTCGGGCGGTCCTTATTCAATCACCATCAACAGCAATGTATTGGAAAATGTGATCGCAGGAGATGTGTTTTTATGTTCCGGGCAATCGAATATGGAGTTGCCGATAGCGCGTGTCACCGATCTTTTTGCTGATGAAGTTGCGGAATATAGTAATGATAATATTAGATATTTTCAAGCAGATAAGTTATTTGATTTCCATGCGGAATGCGATAACGTGAAAGGTAAATGGAGTGTTCTGACGCCAAAGACAGCACGGTCTTATTCTGCATTATGCTATTTCTTTGCAAAGAAATTGAACGAAGATACAGGAGTGCCGGTAGGGATTATTAATTGTAGCTGGGGGGGCACACCGATAGAGGCATGGATAGGTCGCGAAAATCTTCAGGCATATCCGATGGCGATAAATAAGTTGAAACTCTATGAAGATGATGGATACCGGGAGAGAATTAAACATCTTGAAGTTGAAAACTTTAGCAGGTGGAGTAAGATTCTGTATGAGACGGATCCCGGCATACAGTCACCTGTAAAATGGTATGCACCCGAGTATGATGACTCTTCATGGATGGCTGTAGATG
>JAIDJJ010000652.1 GCA_029052265.1 Muribaculaceae bacterium | reverse complement strand
TAAAATGATATTTGTTTAGCAAATCAGATAAATAACATTTACAAATATTTAGTTCTCAGTCATTTGTTGGACATCCATGTCTCTTCCGAAGAGATTTGGATAAAAAAATGCATAACCGGCTCGGAATCAAGGGTTCGAGCCGGTTATGCATTTTTTGAATATCTCGTATTTAACATCTATTTCACTCAATAGCAACCCTTGTCGGCACATAAAGTCCCGACACATAATACAGATTGTCAGTATGGTTCCTTAACATCAAATATCAAAAACTTAACACAGAAAAGAATCACTCTTCCACAATCCAATCTGAAATAGTTCTTGATTGGGTTGAGAAATTGACACCCATCTTGATTATAGTCTTTCCATCTGTCTTGAATTTTACTTTTAACTTTATGAAATCTTTATAGCCCTTTTCGACCAATTTTAAGCTTTTGTTCAGTCATTATGGAACCCCATAACTCTTTCACAAAATCTAAAAATTGACTCGAAAACCTTCTCTAAATCTTAACATAAGTCAAAAGTAAACATACTCTAAAACAATCCAAATTATATGTAGGAGTTGTTTCCTCTTTTTTACGGAGATTGGTTTTATTATGGATTTTTACATTAAAAAGAAAAAGTCGAAACAACTTCATATGGAAATCCCCTTTGCATAAACCTGTGGATTAAGCGGCAGGTTATGCAAAGGGGATTATGGTTGAGTATGTCTTTTAAAACCAACTTTACCAGATTGATGGGATAGTATAGATTTCAAGTTCTTTTATCTTGAGATTATTGCCTCTGATGGAGAACGGAGCCGGGTTGACAGGAAGATCTCTTGACATCGAATAAGAGAAAACTCCCCCGTCGACAAACACCTCTGCCGATGTCCTGTCTATCCATATATCCGTGGTAAGTTCCATAGATGTCGGATCCTGAGGGGAATAAAAATATCCGTTCAACCTCGTGCCGTTCATATCATAATCCACCAACCGCTGATCCGCAAGGCTCAAGGATGCATCCGTGGCATGAGAAAGGGCAAAAGTGACCTTCACTCGAAGCCCGTCCTCAAAACCGGAAAAACCGCGCAATATATCCTCAGCCTCCTGTTGCGTCAGTCCGCTCCATTTCCCTTTTGACTCACAAAGAGCCTCAACCTCACTAACCGGATTGCTTACAAGACGCGGTCCCTCCTTGGTGGTCTGCAACTTAAGTTCAACCGGCAGAAGCATCATTCCGTTAAAATTCATTCCGGGATGACCGATACGCGACCAACCTATCTGTATACGTCTTCCATCTGAAGCGGGGATATTATTGAATGTCTGCGCGGCATACCCCGTGCCTGCTGTAAACACATGTTTCCCTGAACTCGGAGTGAAAGTATATCCGTCGAAATCTCCAAGCATATACGTGCCGGAGGCACCATACATCACCCACATTGTATTGCCGGGGTTTCCATCCACCGGAAGTTCAAACAGTTCGGGACATTCCCAAAAGCCGGTCACATGGCTGGAATAACTCCAGTCTTTCAGATTGCCGCTTGTATAGATTGAATGACCGTTACGCTCGTTAAGCACCATAACCCAATGATCGCCATATCGGAACACCTTGGGATCCCTGGTGTCGCGTGTATTCCACGTCTTTCCACTGTCGATCACCGGATTGCCATCATACTTCTTAAATGTTCTGCCATTGTCGAGACTATAGGCGATACACTGTCTCTGACCTTTCTCTCCGTCGGCAGTGTATGCCACTACCATTGGCGACCTCCCCGATTTACCGAATCCCGAGGTATTTTCATAATCAATTACTGCCGAACCTGAAAACATAGTGCCGATAGTGTCAGGACATAGTGCCACCGGAAGCTCTTTCCAGTGTACGAGGTTAGGGCTCACGGCATGTCCCCAATGCATATTTCCCCAGTCGCGTTCATAGGGATTGTGCTGATAAAACAAATGATATTCACCATCGTTCCATATCAAACCGTTCGGGTCATTGATCCACCCCTTTCTGGTGGTGAAATGGAATTGAGGACGGTTTTTCTCCTTATAAAACTCTGCTCCGCCACAGATTGTATCCGCCTGATAAATTTTGTCAATCCCCTTTAGATTGTCGGGATAAGAGACTTTTATTTTCTTTCCTTTGCAGGCAGACAAATCCGCAAAAACCCAATAATCCGGATGGTCAGACGCCAGCCGGATATCAAGTGGCATAGGGGATTCCCCGGGAATCTCCACATTAAAACGGACTCTCTCACACTTATGGGAAACCGGGATGTTAAGGTAGCGTTTTGTCACCTTAAAAGTTGTCTCAGCCCCCGTTGCCGTGAGCATAGACAAGATAAGACAACTTGCCGATATTGTAATTCTTGTGTTCATTGGTGTTGTATTGCTGATTACGATTTGGTGTATGTTTTATTTTATTCTTTAAGCCAGTTATCCAATTCAAATATCACTTGGGGATGATATTTGAACCATTTGCCGTAGCCCCATCCGTGTCCTCCGGAAGGATATATATGCATGCTTACCGGAATGTTGTCTTTTATAAGAGATTCATAGTAACGAAGGGAATTTGCCACAGGCACTATATCATCGTCTCCGCTCAAGACAATGAACGCTTTTGGCGTATTCTCATCCACCTGCTTTTCATTTGAATAATCATCAACCAGATCAGACGATGGATTGTCTCCGAGTAGATTGCTGCGTGATCCCTGGTGAGTGAAGCCGGCGTCCATGGTTATCACAGGATAAAATAGAATCTGGAAATCAGGTCTGAGGCCATCAGCCGAATGTGTGGCTATTGTCGATGCAAGATGCCCGCCTGCAGAAAACCCCATGATTCCGACATCATCCGTATTGATCTTCCATTCTTCGGCATTGTCACACACTATCTTCATGGCTTTTTCGACATCGGATATAGGGATTGACCTGTCACCGTGAGGCATACGGTAGCTGACCACGGCACATGCAATTCCCCGTTCATTAAAAAACGGTGCCCAATCATACCCCTCATGATTCACAGCCAGACCACTGTAACCGCCACCGGGCAATATGACCACACATTTGCCTGTGGCATTAGATTTCTCAGGTAAAAAAACTTTCATGACAGGATCGGGAATGTCTATCACTTCTCCCCTGGCAATTGCCGGCAATAGACTTACCGCCGCCAATACAAACACTACGATTAAATATTTCACTTTGCTATTCATCATAATTATATATTTAAGGTTATGAAATCGTATTTATCAGATGCAAAAGTAAGAAACTTTTATTAAAATACCTTAGAACCTGCTACAAAACGAATAAAGCCGGATCTCCCAAACGGGATAATCCGGCTTTAAAGATTTATTTACCAGATGGAAGACAGTTTGCGGTAGCTTACGTTTTCAATTCCTGAAATCCGGTTGTAGCTCTCACGCGGGAACACCAGATTTGTCAGACACATTGTGCCGCCGGCATTCATGATCTCTACTGAAGAGCGGTCTACAAATACATGCAGCTCCATTTCTTCATCCTCACAATTGAATGGTGCGGAAATACTTGGGATGGAGAACAGATTATTGAACCTTGTCTCGCCGGTAGTGGAAATCCGCTTCACAATCAATTTGCGGGCAGCCGCATTGACTTCAACCTCCATGTATTGCCCATAGGAATTTTCAAGCCGGAACACAGAATTAGTAGTCAGATCTATCTTGAAGCGTGCCTCCCAGGCATCTCCGATAGCGTCATTGGCACTCCCCCACTCTCCGGCTATTGCATCGATCTCTCCGACCACTGTAGTGGAAAGCAATGGTTTTCCATCAATTTCAACCAGAGAAAGCTCACGCGGAAGAGTCATCGCCGAACGCCAGGGATTGCACGGGACATCACCACTGTAGTTCCAATTGTTCATCCATCCGATCATGACGGCACGATTGTCAGGCATATTACTCCATGTCACTCCGGCATAGTTGTCGGCGCCATAATCAAGCCACAACGGGTAGTCAAGATCCATGGCGGTGAACGATTCACCATCAAAGTCTCCGACGAAATATTCTGTACCTGACCCTCCCACCGGTCCACCCGGATTGTTGCTGACAATCAACACCCATTTCTCCCCGCCTTTATAGGGCAAACGGATAAGATCGGGACATTCCCACTGCCCGATGTTGCATCGTTCGGCAGTGGTGGTGAATGTGGAAAGACGGCTCCAGTTTTTCAGATCTGTCGAACCCCAGAACTCTATCTGATGACTCCATCCGAGTGCAAGAGCCATGATCCATTTATTGGATTCTTCATGCCACACAACTTTAGGGTCACGGAAATCGCCAAGCACAGTGTTAGGGATTATTGGATTCCCCTCATATTGAGTATAAGTGGCACCGCCGTCAGTGCTATAGGCAAGACATTGCTGCTGATGCTCTCCTGATGCCGTATAGAACGCAAGGATCGCATTCTTCCCAAATCCGGCGACATTATCTTTGTCTACTATCGCGCTTCCGGAGAATATATCGCCCCATTCATTTCTGACCATCGCAACTCCCTGTTCCGACCAATGAACAAGGTCAGTAGATGTGGCATGCCCCCAGCTCATGTTGCCCCAGCCATTGCCCTGAGGGTTATATTGGTAATAAAGATGGTAGATTCCATCTGCATAAACCATTCCATTGGGATCGTTGATCCAGTTTTTTGCGGGAGTGTAATGAATCTGCGGGCGATACTGCTCATTGCGGGAAGTGACTGTTTCACCGGGCACTTCCGGATTATCGGGCGTATCAGTTTCTACAGGTGGAGTGGGCTGCAGATCAAACTTGTCGTCGCCGCAAGCCGCCGCGCCCGTTCCGAGCGCGGCAAGCAGACATATATTGATAAATTTCATTCCAATTATCTTGTTTTGAGATACTCAATAGAATTTTTTGCAAGCTTCAAAACATTTCCCTGATAAGGGTTATTCTTGGGATATGCGGAAATATCGGGGGTGCCGTCGGCATTCTTTAAAGAGAACTCGCATCCTCCGTTACCGATACAGAGTACGGTGCCTTTAAATTCCGTGTTCCCCTGTCTTGCCTCCCATACGTTGAGTTGTGAAACCCAATCGATCTGAGAGTCCCATGTGCCGAGAGGATATATGCCATACACCTGTGTCAACGCATTGTAGCAAGCCTCTTCCTGATTCCCGATACCGGTAAGAACCGAAGGAATATTGAAGTATAGGCAGTTATGGTCTTCAGTCCACCCTGCACCTTTGAATGCTATAAGTTTTGTTCGGTCATTCTCCGTTATGTCAAGACCCTTGTAGATGGGATGTGTGGAGAAATCTTTCTTAAACCGGCTGCCGGGATGCAGCTGCACTGCCATCATCCATGTGTCGCCGTTCCATCCACCCCTGCCAAGACCAATTGCACGGTCGTTTGAGCGGAGCATGTCGGTTTCAAGTCGTCCGAGAGTGCCGATATACGCTGTGGCATGGCTCCAGAGGAGAAGATTTCCACCTGCCGCATACCATTCCTTGACGAAAGGTGTGGCATTCTTTACAACCTCCGGCATGTTGAACACATCGTCTTCAGGACGGTCTTCAAGATCGCGCAACCAGAATAGCACACGATATGGTTCAAGATCCTCAGCTGAAGCAATATCCCCGAAATATACATAAGACGCGGCAGGATATTCACTCTTCAGCCACAGCCATGCACAAGCCTCGTCATCATCCCCGTTAGAAATCAGATCCTCTTCAGTGGCATATTCACTCAAAAATCCGATGGCGGTCTTACCGATTTTCAATGATCCGGAAGCAGGCAGGGATTTCCCTTCTGAGTTTGAGGCAGTGATCGTCACATTCCATTCTTCTCCATCAAGCACATCGGCGATGGTGTAGCTGCCGACCGAAGAGGGAAGAGTCTCAGATATAGTACGTGAGCCCGAGGTAGCCTTGAATGAAAGTTCTGTAGCATCGTCTGAAGGTGTCCATTCCACAAGGGCATCATATTCGGCATTATCTTTCTCAATCTGGGTGAGCGATATATCGCTTACAGGGTTGGCTCCATTGCGGGTGAAATACATTATCACGCCTTTAGAGAAATTTGTGCCGTCGGTCAATTTGAAGATATAGGTATAAGGCACTTTTGTCTCTACATTATGATGGGTGTAAGAGCCGGTGGAAGAAGTCTCGGTAGACATCATCTGTCCGTTGCGCAACACTGTGACCTGAATATCCTGACCCTGACGGGGAGACCACGACCAGACATAATCATTGTCGACAAGCTCACCTTTGAGGTCATCCTGAGACATAGGGGCAAGAACAGGATCGCTTATTTCATAATCCTTATCCTGACAGCCGGAAAGAACAAGAAGTCCGGCAGCCAACATATTTATTGATCGAAATTTTATCATGATTCAAACGTATTTATCTGATTAATTATAGCCTTTGTTCTGTACATAAAGACCGGGAACGTAATACAACTGATTATATGGTATCGGATAGAACTCGTTCTTTCCCGGTGTGTAGTAAGCATCCTGAAGATACTGTCCGTAGCTCACCCCGTCATAGCTTGAATTCTGTTCCTTCTCAAAATATGCATTCAGAACTGTCGAAGCGATTCCCCAGCGGCGAAGATCGAAATAGCGGCTGCTTTCCATAGCCATCTCAAGACGGCGTTCCCAGCGGAGGCACTTGCGTGCAGTCTCTTTATCTGTGAAATAAGTTGAAGGATAAAGAGCAATCTGGCAGAAATCTTTAGCGTATGAGATATGCTTATCCACTGAGTCGGCTGCACGCTGGCGGATATCGTTGATAATGGCACGGGCATCCTCAAGACGGTCAAGCTCGATAAGTGCCTCGGCACGCATAAGCATGACATCGGTATAGCGGAACACATAATCATTCATCGCGAATGCCTGCCAGGAACCGTCGAATGTCTCGCCGGCGCTTCTCTGAGGCACATCCTTTAAAGATGTATAGAATCCGTAAGTGTTTGGTGTACGGGAATTCTGGGTAGTCATCATATATTCCGATTCATACTTATAGGGGAATGAAGGCATTCCGACAGTATGGAACAATCTCGGATCCCACTTCTGGGAATCGACATTGCCGTTGACCGGATAAGCATTCGTCTTGTCGTATTCGTCAAACATCGGAAGACCGTCGCTGGTCTTATAGGCGTTGACCAGATTCTGGGAAGGTTTATGGAAGTCCCATCCACACGACCACATTCCCCAGCAACCGTTGAGCATGTTCGACCAGTTGGCACGTCCGAAACGTGTGTTGTCTTCAGTATATTGCGAAGTCTGTACGGCGAATATCGATTCCTCGCTGTTCTTATATTCCGGAAGGAAAATATCACCGAAATCAGCAAGATATCCATAACGGGATCTCACCACATCGTCGGTATACTCCACCACCTTCTGCATATATTCCTTGTTGATGAAATTCACACCGTCGGTTGCCTCATACCCGTCGCCCCAGGCAATTGTGAGGTAGCATTTTGCAAGATAAGACGCAGCTGCAATCTTGTTGGCGCGCCCGCCACCGTCAGTCACCTCTTCCGGGAGAGCCTCGTAAGCGAGTTCAAATTCATGAATCACCTTTTGGAAAAGCTCTTCGTAGGAAAACTCATCGTTACGGGTCTGTTCCTGAGTATTGTTTTTGAATACCTCCTCATCCACCCATGGAATCTGACGGAACATTGTGAGA
>JAIDJJ010000651.1 GCA_029052265.1 Muribaculaceae bacterium | reverse complement strand
AACTCCAGCCGTTTAAATGTCTGATTCTCAAATGTTGCAAACAAAGTCTTTCCTGAAAGCTGGTTATAGAAATCTTCATACACATGTTCCGACATCATTCCGGATTCAGGCAATACAGCCCTATCTGCAGTGGAATCGTTGAAATGTATGTCAATCCGGTTGCCTGTCACCTGTCTCTCCCCGCTCCAGACAATCGGTTTTCTGAACATATACATCATCGAATCCCGTTCCACAAACACCATCGAGTCTGCCACGCCCTGTAAATCCTGCTTGAAGAAACGCGCACGATGATATGCGAGTGCCACATGAAAATCTTTCGGAATTTTTCTGACTGAATCTTCAGGCGAGACTGCAGTGTCGGTTCCGGGAGTCTCCACCGACAGTTCCGGACTGATTTCTCCCGGCAAAATACCTTCAGCCTTGACAGGCTGTTTTATTTCCGGAATGTCGCCACTGTCTGCCCTGTTTAACGAATCTGCGTCGCTCAATAACAAAGAATCTGTCTTTATCGCCAAGGAATCACTTATCGCTGAAATCCGGGAGGGTTCCCCGCCATCGGGCGAAGGTTGTGCAGTCGACAAATCTGCCATTGCGGGGATAGCTGCCTTTGGCTTACTGTCATTAACCTTCTTGGCAGGAAGGGCTGCGGACAATAGCCGCAACGGCGCCTCCACCAGCGGCGCTATGACAGAAAAGAACAGACTGTCTACCCATATCGACATATCCGATGCCTTGACAATAGGCACTCCGTTGCTTTCCGGAAATCCGGACGCCGTCCAACGCCTGCCGTCAGCGACCATCTCGGTAATTATATAAGTCCGTATAGTATCTGCCCTTAAGAACAATGTATCGTTCTGTGAATACTCCATCAGCAGCGGATATTCTGTAGCCAATGCCTCGCGGGTGGAATCATTATATATGCCGAATCCGCCTATCAGTGTCGTCCTGTGGGCGGTATCGGTCAATACCATCGGCATACTGTGCTTGTCCGGATCACGGAACATATAAGCCCTGCTTATCCTTGAAATCTTGTCATAAATTATAGAATCTCCTTCGAGAGTGGTGACATTATTGTTTGAATCTCGATGAATTATAAGCGATCTCGAAAGGAGTTCTGCATTTCCAAGCTCGGTGTCGTATATACCCTCAGTGGTTATGATGGTGTCGTTGGCTCCCTGTATCTCGGTAGTGCTCTCTATCCGGGCAAGATGTGTGTCGGTATTATAATGAAGGGTATCCGTAAGCATCGTGAAACTGTTTTCATTGTTCACGAGCACCACATCATGATAGAAATCCGCATTTTTTGTACCGGGGGAATACTCTCCGTAAAGAGAAGTCAGTTTGTTGACTTTGTCATCGATGGTACCCCATTTCTCATACCAGCCCAACTCCATTGCAAGACTGTAGTCCAGGCTGTCGGTCGTAAGGGTCACATCCCGGTTTATAAGATTGACTTTCTCACGGGAAGGTCCGTTTTTCAATCTTGCCATCCTCTCGTTCCCCTCATAATACAGCTTGTCGGCATATACAAACAGAGTGTCGCCCTGCTCCATCTTTACATTTCCGAAAGCGTCAAGCGAGTTCAGTTCAGGATAATAATAGGCAGAATCACAATACATCCACATACCTGCCTGACGGAACTTTACATTCCCTTTCAGTATCTGCTTTTCTGTAGTGTCTCTCCAATTTTGCACCTTGTAAAGACTGTCGGCATACTCAAGGAAAATCTTATCCTGCTGATAACGGTTAGCTCCGGGAATCTCCGGCTTTATCGGACGCGTCGGTTTCGGACGGTTATAAGATTCCTCCTTTTTAACCGCCGCCTTTCTTTTAACTTCCTGGGCATATGCCTTCATGCCCAGATTTACGACAAAACATCCTGCAAGCGCGCAAACAGCCACGCAAACCGACAGACGGCGGCAATGTAGGATATCTGGTTTCTGCATTATTTCTGAAATTAATTTTTATCTCCTAAAGAAACAAAGGGCAGGATTTCCCTGCCCCTGGTTTCAGTTGCTCTCTTTTACCCAACCTTTATATTTGAACTCACAGTTGTCCCAGCCGTCTTCGATCCTGACATATGTCTCCTTGATCTTATTTTCAAGCCATTCCGTCAGAATTTCCTGCTTCTTGTGGTTCGCATACATTTTCTTTATAAGATTGAAATCATCTGAAAGTGTAGCCTTATGTCCCGGC
>JAIDJJ010000650.1 GCA_029052265.1 Muribaculaceae bacterium | reverse complement strand
GGTATCCGTCGATAATCGTGTCTCTGCTTGAGGGATTCTCATAAGTGTATAGACGGAACTTATGCAACATCGCGGCGACATGCTCAAAAAGCGAACTCATTATTGCTTCATATGTCAACCATGCGGAAGTTGTCGTGAAGCAATAGATCTGCAAAGGTATGCCTGAAGAGGTCTGGGGAAGTGTGGTGACAAAACAAAAATCTATCCCACCCGCCTTTGAAAAATTAGGGTTTGAATCGAGATACATTTTCAAATACGCACGGAAAACTCCAAGGTTGGTATCGATCGATCCATCCACGAGCCCCTCGGGATTTGCCGCATCCTGCTCTTTGCCTGCCTTACGCTGTTCTATTTTTTTAGAAATCCATTTTTCCATAAACGGAAGCTTTGAAAATTCTTCAAGCATGGCATCATCACATTGCAGCACACTGTCTGCATCTATCATATAAGAACGCTGGATCCTGCGCGTATTGCTCTCAGACATATTCCGGAAACTTTTGAATCCGGAGGAAATAAGGCTGTAAGGCGGAACAGTCGTAACCGTCTTGTCCCAGTTGAGAATCTTAACTTCCGTTAACGACACCTCCATAACCGTACCGTTGGCATCTCCCGCAGCTATCCAGTCCCCGACATGAAGTGAATCGTTTTCTGATAATTGAACTCCGGCAACGACACCGAGTATACTGTCTTTAAACACCAGCATAAGCACCGATGCAAACACACCCAGACCGGCAAGCAATGAGCCGGGTGACTTGTTTACCAGAATACCCACCGTAATAATCACACATATTATCCACAACACCCCTTTCACAAGCTGAAGAATGCCTGTGAGCGGCAACTTTTTCTTATTGGCTCTCATATTGATATGACGCCACATCACATTTGCCACAAGACAAAGTGTGTCTGTCACGATATAGACAATATATATCCAAGTAAGACGGGTGAGCCATGAAGCAAGGGAAGCACTGTCGGTCAGAGTGAACTGAATCAGTATCAAAAAGAAAATAGCCGGTATGATGCGGGCTGCCTTGGAAAAAAGATGCTGATCCTGCATATAACCGTATAACTCCGCATGCCAGTGTTTGCCCAGATACCTTGCGACAGCAACCACTATCCATTGCACTATCATACCTATGCCTATGGATATAAGAAGTGCCAATCCGGCGTACAATATCA
>JAIDJJ010000065.1 GCA_029052265.1 Muribaculaceae bacterium | reverse complement strand
GCTGCCGAATCATCCCTGTTTTCAGGACAATACTGGAACACTGTAGGCCGATCAGCGATCCGCTCACTTACCTCTACCGTCAGACGGCTCTCTTCATCCACCAGTTTCAGATTCAAAGGAAACTCCCCGCCATAGAACGAGTATACTCCTTCCCCGACAAGATTCCCCTTCAAAGATTCCACCAATGCCTGAAGCTCCATCCCGGCATTATCTCCGTCAGCCACGATGCTCTGCTTACCGGGCACTGCCGACAATTCCCAGCTTTCCCCGATCGTATCACAATTTACGGAAAGTCCTTTGAAACGGGCGATATTGTTTCTTCCACGTCCCGTGTTTCCGAAATAAGGCAGAAATTTAATCGGTTGTCTCATAGGATATCTCTTTTATTTTGAACTTTCTTCAGTCGGGAAAAGCAGCATAAGGGCAGGAAGCGACGAAGCGGCATAGCTTCCTATCATCACACTGTCAGGCGTGGCAACACCCAATTCCCCGTCGCATATACCGGAAGCATTGCGGTTGCCGAGTCCGGCGGTGATATTCTTCTTGATGAAATCCCTGTATTGCTCCTGACCACATTCATTGATCAGGATATCCATATACTGCGCCCAGATGGCTGGATAGACACCCTGTTCAAGACTCCCCTGGTCATAAGGATTATTGGGATTATGTGCCCATGGAAGATACCCCCCTTTGGAAAGTTCATTGATAGAATAATCGGCGCCCGCCTTGGCATTGTCGAGATAAACAGAATCTCCGGTGGCTTTATAAAGCAAAGAGGCGGCACCGATAAACGTACCCTGGTTATATAGCAACGGATGTCCGCCACGTGAATCGCCATGACGGTTGTCTACAATCATACCGGTCTGCATGTCGCCCAGTTTTTCTGCCGACCATCCATAGATCTCCTTCGCCATCTCCAGATAACGGTCTTTTGTCTCATAGTGCGGACGCGTGAACGAGCCGTATGTATTTGTCCAGGTCTCCGGATTATCATCCCCCTTGCGGTCAGCCGGGGCAAGATCATACAGCAACATTGCGGCAACCACTGTCGGGAAATTAATGCACGACATCTTTCCGTCGCCTGCCGCATTCGCGTTAGGATTTTCGATCGGCTGCCATTGCCAGAACATACCACCCCCCAAATCTTTTGCAGGATCAGCGTATGATCCGGTGTCACCTACACGCGGGGAACCATACCACACCCGGGCAAAACTTTTCTCGGCAAGTTCACGGCAATCATCTCTACCGAGTATCTTTGCAGCCCTTGCCATTGTGATGGTCCACCATTGGATATCGTCATATATGAACCATCCTTTGTTGGTGTCATTATTGTCGAAATCAAAATTCAAATAATGCGCCACATTGCCGTCAAGAATTTTATTGGCGAGATCGCGATATTGTGTTTCCCGTTCTTTGTCGCCGTTCTCACGGGCAAGCAGCATAGCGTTCATTGCCATGTCGGCATACATCGGCTGGCACCATATTGCAGCCGCGCCTCCCCAGCGGTCTACAGCGGCTGAATCCGCCGTAGTGTTCTTATAAATATATTTTGTAGAATCAAGGAAAACAGTATTGAAAGCATCATATGCCTCAAACGCCGTGTTTATCTTGTCGGCAGACTTAGGGCTGCCACAAGCCGCCATTCCCATTAAAGATGCGGCTATAATCGAAAATGGAATCAGTTTCATGTTTTATGAGTTTTGAATTTAGTTGCACCCGCTTCACTCGCACCACGATCAGGAGCAATTATGAATTATGCATTATGAATTACAAATTACAAATTAGCCATCACCAGCTGAAAGTCACCTTCCTGCCGTCGGGATGATTGTCGAATTTAATAAGATAAGTGCGTGTGGAAGAATCCCATGCCGAGGGATCATGCGATTCAACACCATCTATCATGACGCTCTTGGGCGCAGAAGGAAGAAGCACACGTGCGATACCGTCGGTATCAACCGGGCTTTTTGCCACAAACGAATAATCCTTCTTACCTCTCACCTCATCACTCTCCCGGAACGATGCTGCAAGCACCTGGGGCATCTTCGGTTTTTTCACATTGTCAAGGTCAAGCAAAAGCACCTGACTGCCCGGGGTCACCTTAACTTCATTCATGATCGGGAGCGTAGGGTCAAACATATCTATATATTTCCCTTTAAGAGACAACGGGCTGTCGCTTACACTTTCATCCACCACAGCGGCGAGTGTGTATTCCCCACGGTGCAACAGATAATTGTTCTTGAATTTCAGACTGCCACCCTTGGCATCTTTCTCATACAGTCCGGTAAGTGTCTTCATAAACCCGGAGTCACCATTCTCCGACAGTATAAATTCCTTTGGATCATGCCGCATCACATATACTGTGCCTTTCCCTACTTTATAACTACCTTCTTCTGCATTTTCGGGCATACCCATAAGGGAGAACAGATGCTGCGACGGAGCGGAATAAGAGTTATCTCCTGTCGACCACCATTCAGGCACTTTCTGGAAGGGATCCTTGTCCGACCCGCAGAACAACAGTACACCACCCTTTTTTACCCAGTCCGCAAGATGGGAATGAGCCGCCGGATCAAGAGGTTTCATATTGGAATATGTCATCACAAGCACTTTCGTATCCGCCAAAGTGGCAGGGAAGCCAAGATTCTCTATATGCACGGTCTTGACAGGCACACCGCGCTTCACGAGCGGCAAAGCCATGCCATAGAAATTGGCAAGCTGTGGATCGTCATACCCCTCATGAAGAGGGAAACGCTGGAACATAAGTGAATTTGACATCAGCACTCCAATGCCGTGATTGCCCGACACCTTATCTTTGACCACAGGCATCTTGTTGAGAGAGTTTATCATCACCTGCATCTGGGTGGAATAGAATCGCGGTATTTTCGTTTTCTCGTCACTGTCGGCACTAACCTTGTAAAGACCTTCATAAATACGTTCAGGCCATGGCATCACTTCATAATCGCCTACACCGGGATACAGGAGTTTTGCCGTGAACGTCGCCTGATAGTTGCGTTTATAGTCATCCCAGTCTTTGGCACGGTCTTCGATCGGGTCTGTAAGGAAAAACATCTTTCTTCCTGTCGGTGCTGTCATAGACTCCATCGACCCGTATTCAAGGAAAGCTGTCTCAAACACCCTTTCGCGATAGTTTCCGTTATAATAATTCGGTTCGCGGGAAGTGCCTGTCCATACCTGCGCGATATAACCGTCGACACATGGAAGCGAAGCCAGGCTCGCCTCCGGACTCACGATCTGCCATTGGGAATAATTCACCAATGAATGGGTGGGGACATAACATTTTATATCCCTTCCGAGGCTCTTGCCATATTCCTTGGCATAAGTAAACACCTCGTTGAGGGCACGGTAATAAAGATGATATTTCAACTTGTTGGCAAGATAAGTGGCTTCCGGCGATTCATGCTGCGCCTGCCATTCCGTACCGTAATACTCCTTCCATTCTTTTTTAAATGCGTCGCTATATCCTGAACGCGCCCAAAACTCAGGCTCCTCCATAAATATGGCATCTATTCCTGCATCTATAACCCGTTTCACATGCGCCTCCTTCATATATTTAAGGAAATTCATGGATGGAACGATATACGGCACAAGATGTCCATGCCATATGGTGTCGCCCTTTGCAGTCACCTGTCCCTCGTCAAGGTGAGATTTACCGTCCCACTTGCCGGTAAAATAATCCTGATATTCTCCCCATGCAATACCGGTCATGAAATGT
This sequence comes from Muribaculaceae bacterium, assembly GCA_029052265.1. GTDB lineage: Bacteria > Bacteroidota > Bacteroidia > Bacteroidales > Muribaculaceae > Lepagella. Next base: position 3,233 of record JAIDJJ010000065.1, on the reverse strand, counting down.
ACCGTGTACCCTCTGTCTCGCCAGCTTTTCACCCGGTTCTCGAAATTTCTGTTCCCTTCCCGGTCGGAAGGATTTCCTCCTACTCCATACACCATCACGGCATCGGCACGGTTGTCGATTGTCGGGCGCCATTCCCGTGAGGTCTGGAATGTGGTTTTTACATTGTCATCTGCCATCAATCCCTGTGCAGAGACCAATGATGCCAGCAATATGGGGAAGGCAGCCATGTGCCGTTTTGACGGAGAGGAAAGATGTGTGGTTCTTTTCAATTTCATGGTTGTGGATAATCTTTTTTGACTGGCAGGTCTGAACATGACATACCTGTACAGCCGGGATTAGTTCTTGTCGCAAAGTAAACCAACATTAACCGAATTATTGTTTTAGACTCTGCCAAATAAGTATTTATCCGTCATTGTATACAAATTTGGCAAACATATACACACATATGAGTCGGGGATTTCTTAATTTTACGACATGAAGTTGTTTAAACTTTTTTCTTTTTCAAGATTTCGTCAGATTTTCGAGGCGGTTTTGAAACTTGAAGAGGGAGTTTAGCGGGCTAAACGACCGATGAAAGGTTAAAAACCGACCGGAAAGATGGCGGAAGATTGGGAAAGAGGTCTTTTGAATGTAAAAGCCATAAGAAAATCAATCTCCGTAAAAAAGTGGAAACAACTTCAGTATTTGATTTACAAACATCCAAATTCTTTTTAGGAACTCAAAATGCTAACCTCATCCCAATTCATGAAATTTGTCGCGCTGTCGCTGACGGCGGCTGCGGTTTCGAGCTGCGGAACCACAGGCAGCGGCAACAGACCGGATTCCGATCCTGTAGATTATGTGAGCACTCTTGTGGGCACACAATCCAAGCATTCCCTCTCTACCGGCAACACTTATCCTGCCACTGCTCTCCCCTGGGGCATGAACTTCTGGACCCCTCAGACAGGCAAAATGGGCGACGGATGGGCATATACCTATGATGCCGACAAGATACGCGGTATTAAACAGACACATCAGCCAAGCCCATGGATCAACGATTACGGACAGTTCTCAATAATGCCCGTGACCGGCACTCCCGTCTTCGATCAGGATCAGCGCGCGTCATGGTTCTCCCACAAAGCGGAGGAAGCCCGCCCTTACTATTATAAGGTGTATCTCGCCGACCATGATGTGGTGGCGGAAGTGGCTCCCACCGAGCGTGCGGCTGCAATGCGGTTCACATTCCCGGACAATCAGAGCTATGTTGTGGTCGACGCGATGGACAATGGATCTTCCGTAACTGTGATTCCGGAAGAGAATAAAATCATCGGCTATACCACAAAAAACAGTGGCGGTGTCCCTGAGAACTTCAAAAACTATTTCGAGATTGTCTTCGACACCCCATTCACATATACCTCAACTGTGCTTGACAACGGCAACCTTGAGGAAGGTCGCAAAAGTGTGGAAGGAAACCACGCCGGTGCCATTATCGGATTCAAGACAGGCAAAGGACAGGTGGTAAACGCTAAGGTGGCGTCATCTTTCATCAGCCCCGAACAGGCATCCCTGAACATGAAAGAGCTCGGTGACGGCGATTTTGAACGTATCAAAAGCGAAGGACGCCAGCGCTGGAATGATGTGCTCGGAGTGTTTGAGGTGGAAGACAACGACATTGACCGTCTGCGCACATTCTATTCCTGCCTTTATCGTTCGGTGCTTTTCCCCCGCAGCTTCTATGAAATAAATGAAAAAGGGGAACCCGTGCATTATAGTCCTTACAATGGGGAAGTGTTGCCCGGCTATATGTTTACCGACACCGGTTTCTGGGATACTTTCCGTTGCCTTTTCCCTCTTCTAAACCTTGCATATCCCTCTATGAACGAGAAAATGCAGGAAGGTCTCGCCAATGCTTACCGCGAAAGCGGCTTCCTTCCCGAATGGGCAAGCCCGGGACACCGTGGCTGCATGGTGGGCAACAATTCCGCATCTGTAGTTGCCGATGCATGGCTCAAGGGCGTAAAGGTTCCTGAAAAAGATATGGAGACCCTTTGGGAAGCTGTCGTGAGCGGCACCTCCAAAGTACACCCTCAGGTTTCATCCACAGGACGCTGGGGGCATGAATATTATGACTCTCTCGGATATGTACCTTACGACGTCAACATCAAAGAGAATGCCGCCCGTACTCTTGAATATGCTTACGACGACTGGTGCATATATCAACTCGGTAAAAGCCTCGGCAAGAGCGAAGCGGAACTTGCCCCGTTCAAGAAGCATGCAATGAACTATAAAAACCTGTTCGATCCTGAACACAAACTCATGCGCGGCAAGAACAAGGACGGTCAATTCCAGTCTCCGTTCAACCCTCTGAAATGGGGCGATGCGTTTACTGAAGGAAATTCATGGCACTATACATGGTCTGTATTCCACGACCCGCAAGGTCTGATCGACCTCATGGGAGGCAACAAGGATTTCAACAATATGCTTGACTCCGTATTCTCTGTTCCGCCGATTTTCGACGAGAGCTACTATAACGCAGTGATTCATGAGATCCGCGAAATGCAGATCATGAATATGGGCAATTATGCTCACGGCAACCAGCCTATCCAGCACATGATATATCTATACGACTGGTCAGGAGAGCCTTGGAAGGCTCAGAAATGGATCCGTGAGGTGATGGACAAGATGTATAATGCCAATCCCGACGGATATTGCGGTGATGAAGACAACGGTCAGACATCTGCATGGTATGTATTCTCTGCTCTTGGATTCTATCCTGTATGCCCCGGCAGCGGTGAATATGCTTTGGGAACCCCGCTATTCAAGAATATGAAGCTTAAACTTGAAAACGGGAAGACTGTCGAGATTGATGCACCTGCCAACAGCCGTGACAACCGCTATATCAATTCTATGAAATTGAACGGCAGCAATCACGACCTCAACTATGTGACTCACGAACAGCTCACAAACGGTGCCAAACTAAGCTTCGATATGTCGTCCGAACCCAATACGTCGCGCGGCACTTCCGCAGAGTCGGCTCCCTACTCTTTCTCAAAAGAAAAGTAATTCTTAAGCAAACAACCTACATATTCGATCAAAAACGGATAGCGCCATATTCACGGCTCTATCCGTTTTTACATTTATCCCCTTGCAACCCGGCGAGAAAGAGCGGCATACAGGTTGGATTGTTGGTGAGTTTGTTGTATATTTGCAGTTAAAACATAACGGGTATGGAGAAAGAAATAAGATATGGTGTC
>JAIDJJ010000649.1 GCA_029052265.1 Muribaculaceae bacterium | reverse complement strand
GGCTTTCAAAAACCGGTTCCTGGATCCTTACGCTGACAGCCGCCACCATTCCGTTGCGTATGTCGGAGTATTCATATCCCTTCCCTGAAAATTCTTTGATTGTGCGACTCACATGTTCACGGAAAGCGGATAGGTGAGTGCCACCCTGTGTGGTATGCTGACCGTTGACGAACGAATAATATTCCTCTCCATATTGGTCCGTATGTGTCAGTACCACCTCAATATCTTCTCCCTGGAGATGAATGATAGGGTAGAGGGGCTCGGATGTCATATTTTCACGGAGAAGGTCAAGCAGTCCGTGGCGGGAGAGGTAGCGTTTCCCGTTAAAAAATATTTGAAGACCGGCATTCAGGTAGGTGTAGTTGTTGACCATTGTCTCCACAAATTCCATCCGGAATTTATAGTCGCGGAAAAGGGCGTTGTCAGGTCGGAATCTTACCATTGTGCCGTTAGGTTCCTTGGTATCTTCCGGGGAAGTCTGGTTGACTACATTTCCTTTTTCAAAATTTACAACCACACGTTTGCCGTCGCGTACACTCGCCACATCGCAGAATGTGGAAAGGGCATTGACAGCCTTTAGACCCACTCCGTTGAGGCCGACTGATTTCTTGAAGTTCTTGTCGTCGAATTTGCCGCCGGTGTTGATTTCGGAAGCCACTTCCTTGACTTTCCCGAGAGGGATGCCACGTCCGTAGTCTCGTATCGTCACTTCCCCCTCTTCTGTCAGGGTGATGTCTATTCTTTTGCCGGCACCCATGTTGAATTCGTCGATAGAGTTGTCGACCACTTCTTTTATGAGGACGTATATACCGTCTTCGGCATGGCTTCCGTCACCCAATTTGCCGATATACATACCCGGGCGCCTACGGATGTGCTCATTCCAGTCAAGATGTTGGATAGCATTGTCGTCGTATGTGCCTGCTGACGGGTTTTCCGGTTCTGTTGTTTCGTCTTCCACGTTGGTCTCATTGTCGGAATCCGAAGAGTCAGGAACGGATATGTCGGAATTGTCAGTTGTCGCGTCATCGCGGTCTTCAACCCCTGAGAAATCATCAAATTGGAAAAGATCGTTGTTTTCTGCCATGTCGATAGAAAGATTTTACCCTGAGGACGGGTCTTTTTCGCCCTCATGCAAAGTTACAAAAAAATCCCGTATTTGACGGGATTTAAAGAGTAAATTATTTGGTGAAGGGATCGCCGTTGCGGTCTTGGGGGACAATCCGCCTGAATGCATTCGTAAAAAGAAGGTTCTGGTTCGCATTGATAAATCCTTCCGAACCGTGCCCCATATTGAGATAGACCATGCGGTAACGGGCGTTGGTTCAGACTATGGGGAAATCGCCATAATTAACCACATATTTTATCCCGAACGGATGCCTCATAATATCCCGAATGGATGCCTCATAAATTGCTGAGTAAAGATAATTCAGAAATAAAGATCATTTCATAAATTTAGTATGTTGTGTTGAGATTGAGTGGGATGGGTGATTATTTTTCGTGAATTATGGAAAGGTAGTCATCGTAGGAGATATATCTGCCCCCCATGGTTTTCAGGTGAGGGGTTTCGAATTGGCAGTCAATGAGCCTGCCACCGTTTTTTGCGAACACTTTGGCGAGATGTATGAGTGCGAGTTTGCTCGCGCTTGGAACGAGAGAAAACATGCTTTCTCCGAAAAAAGAATTTCCGATGCATACCCCGTATAGTCCACCTACAAGTTTGTCGCCGTCCCAGACTTCCACGCTTGCGGCAAACCCTTGTTCATATAGGGCGGTGTATGCTTTAATTATTTCATCGCCCAGCCATGCCCCTTCCATGTCCTGACGTAATTTACCGCAATTTGAGATCACTCCCCCGAAATCTTCATTGATGCTGATGCGATAACGTTGTTTATTTATCAGCGTTCGCATAGAATGTGAGATATGTATCTCTTCCGGAAAAATGACAAACCTTTGCATAGGGCAATACCAGTATGGCTCTTCCGAGTCGCGGAATGAGTACCACGGGAATATGCCATAGCTGTAAGCCAACAGAAGCCTGTCAACACTCAGATCTCCGCCTACGGCAAACAGCCCGTCCGGTTCTCCGAGGCGTGGGTCCGGAAATGCTATTTCATCATCAAGAGCAAAAATCATGACATAGTAATTTTATTGTCTTTTATAACTATATTTGCCTCTCCGCCCTTCTTTAAAGATCCGAAAAGAATCTCGCGCATAAGCAAAGGCTTGAGTTTCTCGGAGATTACCCTGTCAAGTTCGCGCGCACCATATTCGGCGGTGAACCCTTCTGTGAGAATATATTCGCGAGCCGCAGTAGAGAGGGAGAGTGTCACCTTTTTGGATTCGAGCTGTTTGCGAAGTCTGTTGAGCTTCTTGTCCAATATCAGGGATGCCATTTCACGACTCATTTCATTGAAGATGACAGTTCCGGAGAGGCGGTTGATAAATTCCGGTTTGAAAGTTTTTTTTACCTGACGCATCATTGCCTCACCTGAAGATGTGGTGTTGACTAATCCTACTTTTGCCTGAGATGCGAAGTGAGCCCCGGCGTTAGAGGTCCTTATCAGGATCACAT
>JAIDJJ010000648.1 GCA_029052265.1 Muribaculaceae bacterium | reverse complement strand
ATAAGTAACTTTTCACTTTCCCGGGGGATATGGATATATACCTTTATAATGCATTTCAAGACAGTAATATGAAAAGTTTTATTAATTTTGCATCATGAAGAAGAAAAAGAGCGATCCCCCGATGATGACAAGTATTATCGGAGAAGGGAGAGTCATAAAGAATACCGGGAGCGCGTACATTGTGCGCATGGAGGAGAGTGGCATTGAACTCAACTGCCGGATCAAGGGCAATTTCAGGATAAAAGGTATCCGTACGACCAATCCTGTTGCCGTGGGCGACATCGTGACAGTATCGGAGGCTGCCGATGACGCCGACTATATCACGGCAATAGCCCCACGCAAGAATTACATCATAAGGCGGGCGTCAAATCTCTCCAAGGAAAGCCATATCCTTGCGTCCAATCTGGATTTGGCAATCCTTGTCGCCACATTGCGCGAGCCTGTCACCACCACTACATTTATCGACCGTTTCCTCGCTACGGCAGAGGCATATTCTGTGAAAGCCGCCGTCGTGTTGAACAAGGAAGACATGTGGGACGAAGATGACCGGGAACTTGCGGACGCGCTCAAGAATTTATATACCTCAATCGGGTATCCTGTCTTGTTTGTCTCAGCCACGACAGGGGAAGGTGTTCCACAATTGAAAGAGTTCGTCACAGACAAGATCACACTACTTGCCGGAAACAGCGGGGTCGGGAAGTCGTCGCTTATAAATGCATTGGTGCCCGGTGCGGATCTGCGCACTGGAGAGATCTCGGATATTCATCACACCGGCACCCACACCACAACATTCTCAGAAATGATCGACATCCCCGGAGGTGGAGCTCTTATCGACATTCCCGGAGTCAGAGGTTTCGGCACGATTGATTTTGCCCCCGAGGAAGTGGGACATTTTTTTCCGGAGATATTCAGGATGTCGCGCGACTGCCGTTACAGCGACTGTAAGCACACGGGAGAACCCGGATGCGCTGTAGTCCCGGCGGTAGAAGACCATTACATATCGGAAAGTCGCTATACTTCATATTTATCCATACTTGAAGAAGCGTCGGAAGAGGCAGGTGCAGATAAATACCGCAAACCGTTTTGAAAATTTGCGCAGGTGAGAAAAAAATTGTAACTTTGCGCCGGATTTGCAATCTCTGGCGAGACATGGAAGCTCGTTAAATTGCAAGTAATCACTAAATCACGACAAGACAATGGATTTAATCAAGATCGCGGAGGAGGCATTTGCCACTCCCAAAAAGCAGTTCGATGAATTCGGACCCGGCGACACAATCACAGTAGCATACCGCATCAAAGAGGGTAACAAGGAGCGTATCCAGCAGTATCGCGGTGTCGTTATCCGTATCAACGGTCATGAGGACAAGAAGCGTTTCACTGTCCGCAAAATCTCTGACGGTGTGGGCGTGGAAAGAATATTCCCCATCGAGTCTCCGTTCATCGAATCGATCACAGTAAACAAGCTTGGTAAAGTTCGCCGTGCAAAACTTTATTACCTTCGTAGTCTTACAGGTAAGAAGGCACGTATCAAAGAGCGTTACGCAAAGAAAGCTAACAAGTGATCATTCATTTAGCGTTGTAGCGCGAAAGCCACAGAAGACAGTCCCTTTCAAGATGGACTGTCTTTTTTTACCCTTTTGTACATCTGTCTCTCAAAAAAAACAAAAAGTTTAAACAAGTTGATGAAAATTTCGTTATGAATGAAATTTTTTGAGTATTTTTGCAGACTGAACCCGATTCAATGGCAGAATTATCATACCCTTCTTAAATTGTAGGGTTTCCGTATATATTAGAAAATAAAATAGCAAAAGATATAAAATTATGTCAAACAAAGCATTATTGATAATCCTTGACGGCTATGGTTTGGGCGATCACGCCAAGGATGACGCAATCTTCAACACACCAACACCTTACATGGACAGCCTTTTCTCCACTTATCCCAATTCAAAATTGCAGGCAAGCGGAGAAAATGTGGGGCTTCCCGACGGACAGATGGGTAATTCCGAGGTAGGTCATCTTAATATCGGCGCAGGGCGCGTGGTCTATCAGGATCTCGTAAAGATCAACCGTGCGATAAAAGACGGTTCGTTCTCAGAAAATCCGGAGATAAAGAGTGCATTCGCTTATGCACGTCAGCACAATGTGCCTATCCACTTCATGGGGCTTGCATCAGCAGGAGGCGTACATTCAAGCCTTGATCATCTTTATGCCCTGTGCGACACCGCGAAGGCATACGACTTGCAGAGAGTGTATCTGCATTGTTTTATGGACGGAAGAGACACAGACCCGAAGAGCGGTGCAGGTTTCCTCCGCGAGATACAGGAGCACTGCGACAAGAGTGCCGGAACTATCGCTTCAGTTATAGGTAGGTATTATGCCATGGACCGCGACCATCGCTGGGAGCGTCTGAAAGAAGCTTATAACCTTCTTGTATACGGAGAGGGGGTTCATACGGAGAATGTTGTCGAGGCGGTTGAGAAATCGTATGAGGAAGGTGTGACCGATGAGTTCCTGAAGCCTATCGTCAATGACAAGGTCGACGGCAGGATCGGCGCCGGACATGTGGTGATATTCTTCAACTATCGTAATGACCGGGCAAAAGAGCTGACCACAGTGCTCACCCAGCATTCCGAAGACGGAATGAATCCGATTCCCGATCTTCAGTATTACTGCATGACGCCTTACGACGATTCATTCAAGGGTGTGCATGTGCTCTTCTCTAAGTCAGACGTTCCTGACACAATCGCGGAAGTGGTGTCGCGTGCAGGCAAGAAGCAGCTTCACATAGCGGAGACTGAAAAATATGCTCATGTGACATTCTTCTTCAATGGCGGACGTGAGGCTCCGTTTGAGGGTGAAGACCGTATTCTTGTACCTTCTCCCAAGGTTGCCACATACGACCTGCAGCCTGAAATGAGCGCTCCGGAAGTGACAGAAAAGCTTGTTGAGGCTATCGATTCGGAGAAATATGATTTTATAGTAGTGAACTTCGCCAACGGAGATATGGTGGGTCACACCGGAGTCTATCCGGCGATCCAGAAAGCTGTCGCCACTCTCGACACTTGTGTGGAAAAAGTGGTGGAGGCAGCCAAGTCTCACGGATATGGCACGATTATCATTGCCGACCACGGCAACGCGGATCATGCACTGAATGAAGATGGTACTCCCAATACCGCCCACTCACTGAATCCTGTGCCCTTCATCTATATCGGCAACAAGGATGCAAAAGTGAAAGACGGAAGGCTTGCTGACGTGGCTCCCTCCCTGTTGCATATCATGGGCGTTGCCCAGCCTGCTGACATGACAGGTGAAGATCTGATTTCAGACTGATTACAGATAAAATGAATCGTAATTTTTTAGCAAAGGCGGCATTCTCCATATTGGGGCTTGCCGCCTTGTGTTTGCCGGCGACAGCCGGTAAACTTGTGATACTTCATACCAACGACACTCATTCGGCGATCGAACCGAACAAAGACGGAACCGGTGGTATGCTCCAACTGAAAGCAGTGGTAGACTCCGTGCGTGGCGCAGAGCGCAATGTGCTTCTTGTCAATGCCGGAGATATTGTGCAGGGATCGTTGTATTTCAAATATTTTGGAGGAGAGGTGGAATATCCTGTCGCAAATATGCTCGGATATGACATCAATATTCTCGGCAATCATGAGTTTGACAACGGGATGAAGGATATTGCCGAAAGGTACAAGACACTCAAAGGGGCACGACTTTCCGCCAATTATGATTTCGACGGTACGGAAATGGAGGGGGTGATGCAGCCTTATGTCATCAAGAAGATAGATGGGAAGAAGATCGGTTTTTTCGGAATCAATATAGATCCCAAAAGCCTTATATCAGAGAAGTGTATCAATGTCAGATATAAAGATGTGATCCCTGTGGCAAACGAGACTGCGGCATTTCTCAAGGAAAAGAAGAAATGTGATGTGGTCGTGGCTGTGACACATATCGGATATGTCACATCCAACGGTAAGCCCGGAGATGTGGATCTTGCCAAGGCAAGCAAGGACATAGATATAATAATAGGCGGTCATTCCCACACATTGATAGACCCTGCCCATCCTGAAAAATATCCCTCTCTTGTAGAGAATGCGGAGGGGCGACAGGTAAGAATAGTTCAGACAGGTAAGTATGGCAGAAATGTAGGCAAGCTTGAGATAGATCTCGATAATCTGACCGGATTTGACGGCAGCCGTGTGAAATATGAACTGATACCGGTCACCGGTCGTTTCCCTGAAGAAGCCTACGACAAAAAAATGATTGATTTTCTTGCACCATACAAGCATGTGGTGGATTCGGTAAACAGTCATCAGATAGCGACATCCCTATACGACATGCGAAACAATTCTCCCGGTATGGCAAATCTTACAGCAGATTTCGGATATTGGTATGCCTGCCACATAGCCGACTCTTTGAGAAATGCGGGAGAGAATGTGCCACGCGTCGATATGGCCATCATGAATATAGGTGGTATCCGTCAGGATATGTCGGCTGGGGCTGTGACAGAAGGTCAGATCCTTTCCACGTATCCTTTCTCCAATCATTTTGTCATAATCTCGCTAAAAGGGAAAGATCTTTTTGATGCCATGAATGTTGCTGCGCGTAAAGGCGGGGAGGCTATAAGCGGCAATGTCAGGGCGGTGACAGACGAAGACCGCAATCTCGTAAGGCTCGTCATTGACGGGGAGGAGGTGATGCCGGAGAAGACCTATCTGGTTGGCACTATCGACTATGTGGCGGAAGGGAACGATGATATGGTCACTCTTGCGAACCATATCAAGGTCTGGACTGATGACTATGAGGTCAGTATCCCCATATTGCAATGGTTCAAACGGCAGCAGGCTCTGGGTTTGCCAATCGCTCCTTCACGTGATGTCCGCTTTGTAAAGAGTGTGGCGCAATGATCACGGGGTATGAGGGGATTTCGGATCTACATATGTTTATTTGCGATATTTTGTCTTGTCTCTTGTGGAGGAGGTAGGACAAATGTAACAGACAGCGGCATTTCCGGTGGCGACTCCGCCGGAAATGCCGCTGCCGCCACTCAAGACATCACGTCGCAGGTAATGGACCGGGTAGATTCCGTGATGGCGACTATGACTTTGGAGCAGATTGTAGGGCAATGTTTCATGCCGGCTATCTACTCAAGTGATGATGTCTCTACGATGAGGAAGTTGAGAAGTTATATTTCGGATCTTCATGTCGGAGGGATAGTTTTGCTTAAGGGGGATCTGACGTCGGCGGCAGTCATGTCGGGGGCGGGTTCTGCCGCAGAGGTGCCGTTGTTTATAGCGATAGATGCAGAGTGGGGTCTTGGAATGCGTCTTTCCGATGCTCCGGATTTTCCGCGTAATGGCAAGCTTGGGGCGGGTGCGGATGAATCACTTCTTTTTGATTATGGGGTGGAGGT